>JBFFND010000409.1:0-2658 GCA_041563375.1 Gammaproteobacteria bacterium
AACGTAATAAGCAGCGGGCTTTGTCCGAGGCACGAACTTCAGCTGGAAAAATTCCGCTGGATGCCCGCCTGATTATTCGGGCTCAGCGGTTTTTCCCGGCACGCGCCAGGCTCCACACATCCACCCGCTGCACACCGGCACGTTTTAACTGCCGGGTCAGCTCACTCACACTGCTGCCGGTGGTAACCACATCATCCACAATCGCCAGGTGCCGATATCGCGGCCTGTTTACAAACTGAAACGCGCCTTTGATATTGCGACGCCGTTGCCGGGCCGTTTTACCCATCTGGTGAGGGGTGTCGCGGATGCGCTGGCAGTGCCGGGTGCTCAATGGAATCTGCAGCGCCCTCGATAACCCGACAGCCAGCATAAGCGACTGATTAAAACCGCGCTGCCTGAGACGCGCCGGGTGCAGCGGCATAGGCAACAGGGCCTCGGGTAATTCACCCTGCGCATGGGATTGCCCGGGCTGCCTGTACAGATAGTCCAGCCACAGCCCGGCAAACAGCGGCGCATACATCAGCTGTGCATTGAATTTGAACTGCTGGATCATCCACTCCAGCGGCTGTGCATAAACAAATGCGCTCAGGCTGTGCTGGTATGGCGGCGGCTGTTGCAGACAGTCAGCGCACACGCAATGCTGCGGGCTTTCCGTGGCATAGTCCGCGGGTAGTGGAATCGCGCACTGGCGGCAGGCATGGTGATTGAAGGGCAAATCCGCGTAGCAACCGGTACACAGGCGCTGGCCGATATCGGGGGAGGAATGCAAGCTGTGGAGATGAACGTGGCCCAGCCGCTCACCGCACAAGACACACGCGGGCGGAAACAGAAAAGCCAGCCATCCATTGCTACCTGCTCTATTCATGATAATCCTTTATCAACATTTAGCGTGAAGCCTGATTAATTCAGGGTGGTTCTGAAAATTTGCCGCAAAAACAGGTATCATAGCGACTCCTGCAATATATAGATCCGGACGCCATGACTCAAGTAACCCCTCAACCAGCAGCCAGCAGCCGACATGACTGGACCCTGGCAGAAATCGAAGCCCTGCTGACAAAGCCGTTCAATGACCTGCTGTTCGAGGCGCACAGTATTCACCGCCAGTTTCATCCCGCCAATGAAGTGCAGATCAGCACCCTGCTGAGCATTAAAACCGGCGCCTGTCCGGAAGACTGTGGCTACTGCTCACAAAGCGCCAAACATGCCACCGACCTGGAACGGGAACGTTTACTGCCGCTGAACGAAGTGATTGAAAAGGCCCGGATCGCCAAATCCAATGGCTCCAGCCGCTTCTGCATGGGCGCGGCCTGGCGCAACCCCACGGATAAAAACCTGGAAAAAGTGATTGAAATGATCACCGAGGTGAAATCCCTGGGCATGGAAACCTGCGTCACCCTGGGCATGCTGTCTGCGCAACAGAGCCAGCGCCTGAAAGAGGCCGGGCTGGACTACTACAACCATAATCTCGACACTTCGCCGGAGTTTTACGGCAATGTGATCACCACCCGCACCTTCCAGGATCGTCTCGACACCCTGCAACATGTACGTGAACAGGGCATCAATGTGTGCAGCGGCGGCATTCTGGGCATGGGTGAGAACGCCACCGACCGCGCCTCGATGCTGCAGCAGCTGGCGAATATGCCACAGCACCCGCAGAGCGTGCCGATTAATATGCTGGTGCAGATCGAAGGCACCCCGCTGTACGGGGTGGATGGCATCGACAGCATTGAATTTATTCGCAGCATCGCCGCCGCGCGTATCCTGATGCCCGCCTCACAGGTACGCCTGTCCGCGGGCCGCCATGAAATGAGCGATGAAATGCAGGCGATGTGTTTCTTTGCCGGCGCCAACTCGATTTTCTATGGCGACAAACTGCTGACCACCGAAAACTGTGAGGCCAACGATGACCTGGCGCTGTTCAAACGTCTGGGCATAACTCCCAGCCAGGCTGACAATCACAGTGCCAGTGAAAGCGAGGCAGACTCACTGTTCAGCGCTGAAGCCTGCCATCACTAGATCCATATGAAAAACCTGCAGCAGGCACTGCAACAGCGACGGCAACAGGGCCTGTACCGTCGCCGTCGCATTCTACAGGGCCCACAGGGGCGGCAGATCCAGCTCGACGGGCAGACGCTGCTCAACTTCTCCAGCAACGACTACCTCGGCCTGAGCAACCATCCCGAGGTTAAACAGGCCTTTATCGATGCCGCGCAACTCTATGGCGTGGGCAGTGGCTCCGCACACCTGGTGAATGGGCACAGCGAAGTCCACCACCAGCTGGAACTGGCACTGGCGGAATTCAGCGGCTATCCCCGCGCACTGCTGTTTTCCACCGGCTATATGGCCAACCTGGCGGTGGCACAGAGCCTGTGTGGCCGCGGCGATTTCATTATTGAAGACAAGCTCAACCACGCTTCGCTGCTGGACGCGGCACTGCTCAGCGCGGGCCGCCTGTTACGCTACCCCCACAAGAACCACGCACAACTGCAAAACCGGCTGCAACGCTGTGACGGGGGCGAAATCCTGATTAGCTCCGATGCGGTGTTCAGCATGGACGGCGATGAAGCGGATATCGCTACACTGGTGTCACTCAGCCAGCAGCACCAGGCCTGGCTGATGCTGGATGATGCCCACGGTTTCGGCGTGCTGGGGGAAGAG
>JBFFND010000410.1:0-2655 GCA_041563375.1 Gammaproteobacteria bacterium
CTTCCCTGTCACTTGCCGAAAATGCTTTCTGCATAGGGGCAAAATCACAGGACGTGATTTTGAGTGATGATGTGCCTGGATGGCACTCCAGCACGACCCGGCAACGAAGCTAATAACATCAATAAACTAATCAAAAACAAGGAACCTTCTCGAAGCATTTTCGGGAACCCGCGTTTTTTGCGGGCAAGTGACCGGGAACGGCATTTTCTTGCTTACTTCTTTTTTGCTGTAGAAAAAGAAGGGAGTCGCCAGAAAGGCGAAAGGATACAGTCAGAACCCCGTGAAGGTAAATTTTGGATAAGACAATGAAGCTGATTTACACAAAATGCTTCTAAAGCGGCTCATGTGGTCATGACCATTGGTTGATCTACAGCGTTTGATTTATCCGCTGAAAGCCTATTTCGGCAATTCGATTTTCGGCTTCTGCCGGTTACGACGAAACAGCGTAAGGGTCTTACCGATGGCCTGCACGGTCTGCGCGCCGCTGGCTTCGCACAGTTGCTGAATCATCTGCTGGCGGCTGTCTCTGTCCTCGCCGGCGATTTTTATCTTCACCAGTTCATGGTGATCCAGTGCAATATCCAGTTCTTTTAGCAGGTTTTCGGTCACGCCGTGCTGGCCGACCATAATCACCGGTTTGAGGTGGTGGGCGAGTGATACCAGGTGTTTGATTTGTGATCTGGAAAGGGACATAAATTTGGTCGTTGCTGAAAAGTGCGGCGATTATAGCACTGTTTACTGTCTGGACAATGCATACTCGGGGCCAATCTGCGGCATCAATTTTGTCTCCTTTGGGTGTCATCATTCATGTAAAATACCGGTTCTGTTGTTTTTCAGTTTTATAGCATGGCAATTCATGGCACGAAGTAAATCCAGTAATAACTGGCTCAGAGAGCATTTTGACGATGAGTATGTGAAGCAGTCGCAGAAAGACGGCTATCGTTCCCGTGCGGTTTATAAGCTGAAAGAAATCGATGAAAAAGATCACCTGATCCGCCCCGGCAGTACCATTATCGACCTGGGTGCCGCCCCTGGCAGCTGGTGCGAGTATGTGGTGCGCAGGCAGAAAGGCAAGGGGCGGCTGATTGCACTGGACATCCTGCCGATGGAACCGATGGACGGGGTGGAGATCATCACTGGTGATTTTCTTGAGGATGCGGTGTTTGATCAGCTGCTCAATACCCTGGGGGATGATCGGCCTGATCTTGTAATTTGCGATATGGCCCCCAATATGAGTGGTCAACAGGCGGTTGATATTCCCCGTGCCATGTATATGGCAGAGCTTGCACTGGATTTATCCACACAGGTTTTGCAACCTGGCGGCAGTTTGCTGGTCAAATTGTTTCAGGGCGAAGGCTTTGATGCGTATATCAAACAGATGCGAGAACATTTCAGCCGGGTGACCATGCGCAAGCCCAGAGCATCAAGGGCGCGAAGCAAGGAAGTTTACGGTCTGGCGAGTGGCTTCAAGGGTTGAGTTCTGTCACTAATGGACCACTAAATTGTCACAGTTAAGGGATATGTGGCTGGTGTTTGGCGTTTCTGTGTAGTAACTTTCATATTAGTATTTAATTAACCGAGGTGTTGTCTTGAACGACCTGGTCAAAAACCTTATTTTATGGGGTGTTATCGCCCTGATCCTGCTGTCAGTTTTCAGTAATTTTTCTCAGCGCAGCAGCGCCGGTCTGGAAATTTCCTACTCCGATTTTATTACCCAGGTGAAGAGCGGTAACGTCGCCGAGGTTGATATCGCTGGTCGTGAAATAACCGGTAAAACCCGCGATATGAAGAGCTTTACCACCTACAGCCCGGAAACCGATAACCGTGCACTGGTCGGTGACCTGCTGGCCAATAATGTGCGTATCGATGCCAAGGCACCGGAACAGCCTTCGTTGCTGATGAATATCTTTATTTCCTGGTTCCCATTCCTGCTGCTGATCGGTATCTGGATCTTCTTTATGCGCCAGATGCAGGGTGGCGGCGGTGGCCGTGGCGCCATGTCCTTTGGTAAGAGCAAGGCCCGGATGATGGGTGAAGACCAGATCAAGGTGACTTTTTCCGATGTCGCCGGGGTTGAAGAGGCCAAGGACGAAGTCGCTGAACTGGTGGAATTCCTGCGTGATCCGGGCAAATTCCAGAAGCTGGGTGGGCAGATTCCCCGTGGTGTGCTGATGGTGGGCTCGCCGGGTACCGGTAAAACCCTGCTGGCAAAAGCCATTGCCGGTGAAGCCAAGGTGCCGTTTTTCACCATTTCCGGTTCAGACTTTGTCGAAATGTTTGTTGGTGTAGGTGCCTCCCGTGTGCGCGATATGTTCGAGCAGGCGAAAAAGCATGCACCCTGCATTATCTTTATTGACGAGATCGACGCGGTAGGTCGCCACCGTGGTGCCGGCGTGGGCGGTGGTCACGATGAGCGTGAGCAGACCCTCAACCAGCTGCTGGTGGAAATGGACGGTTTTGAAGGCAATGAAGGTGTGATCGTCATCGCTGCCACCAACCGCCCGGATGTGCTCGACCCGGCGCTGATGCGCCCCGGTCGTTTTGACCGCCAGGTAGTGGTGCCACTGCCCGATGTGCGTGGTCGTGAACAGATTCTTAAGGTGCATATGCGCCGAGTACCGACGTCAACTGATGTGAAGCCATCGCTGATTGCCC
>JBFFND010000411.1:0-2645 GCA_041563375.1 Gammaproteobacteria bacterium
TGGCAGCGACCATTTTTCATATTGCGCTGCGAGTATCAGGAACACCATGATCACACCGAAAATGAGTGCCGGTGCAGAGGTGCCTGCATCTTTCTGTTGCTGGTAGGCTTCGCCGGACCAGGCCAGGGTGAAACCATCCGGCAGTATCTGGCTGGCCACCTGTTCGACGATCTGTATTGATTCACCGGAGCTGATGCCGGGCACTGCGCTGCCCATAATTTTCGCCGCAACAAAGCCGTTAAAACGTTCCAGCTGTTCCGGGCCAACAATGTTTTTCACTTCACTCACTGCAGACAACGGAATCATTTCACCACTGGTGTTGCTGCGCACATACAGCTTGCCGATATCCTGCGGTTGCATGCGGTATTCGGCTTCTGCTTGTAACTGCACGCGGTAGGCACGGCCACTCATATTAAAGTCATTTACATAGAGTGCGCCCATGGTGCTTTGCAGGGTTTCATAAATACTGCTCAGCGGTATGCCCAGCGACATCGCCTTGGCTTCATCCACTTCCACAAACAGCTGCGGCGATGTGGGGCGGAAGAATGTGCTGATGCGGGTAAATTCCTCACGTGCACTGAGCGCACCGATCAGGTTCTGCATTACCTGGTGCAGTTTCATCGGGTCACCGTCGTCGCGGTTCTGCACAAACACCTCAAAGCCACCGGCGGAACCCAGCCCGCGAATCGGCGGTGGGTTGAAAGTCAGTGCCATACCATCGGACAGACCCATCCCCATGCCCATCATCTGCCCCGCCATCTGTTCGGCGCTCTGTTCTCGTTCACTCCAGTCCTTGAAGGTGGTGAAGACGGTGCCGCCGTTGGGCTTGTTGCCGCCACCGATAATATCCCGCCCGCTGATCACAAATACATTTTCAGTGGCCGGGTGGCTGGCAAACATTTTATTCAGTTCCCTGCCACTGGCGATGGTGCGTTGCAACGAGGCGCTGTCCGGCAACATCAGTGCGGAGATCACCAGCCCCTGGTCTTCCGATGGCACGAAGCTACCCGGCACGGTACGGAACAACACCACCAGCAGTGCAATCACGCCCAGCATGGTGCCGATGCCGATAAACGGGTGATGCAGAATTTTCGACACGGTACCGGTGTAAAAACGGGTGAGTGCTGCAAAGCCGCGATTGAATGGGCGGAACAGTTTCGACTCTTCATGTTTGCTTTTAAGAAAGATGGCGCACAATGCCGGTGTCAGTGTTAATGCAACTATGCCGGAAATAATCACCGCCACCGCAACGGTTACCGCAAACTGCTGGTAGAGCACACCGGCAATGCCACCGAGGAAGGCCACCGGTATAAACACCGAGGCCAGTACCAGCACTATCGCCACCACCGCGCTGGAGACTTCGTGCATCGCGGTAATTGCTGCCTGCAACGGCGGCATGTTTTCCTGGCTCATGTGCCGTTCGACATTTTCCAGCACGATGATCGCGTCATCCACCACGATGCCGATGGCCAGCACCAGTGCAAACAGGGTGAGTGTGTTGATGGTAAAACCGAAGGCGTATAAACCGGCAAAGGTGCCGATCAGTGACACGGGCACGGCGACCATGGGAATCAACGTCGCGCGCCAGCTTTGTAAAAACAGGTACACCACTGCGATCACCAGCAGTGCCGCTTCGATTAATGTCATCACCACCGCATCGATGGAAGCGGAGACAAACAGCGTGGTGTCGTAGGGAATCAGGTAATCCAGCCCCTCGGGATAACCCTGTTTTAATTCCTGCAGTTTTGTACGGGTGCGTTCCGCCACTTCCAGCGCATTGGCGCCGGTCTGTAAAAACACACCCAGTGCCACGGTTGGCTTGCCATTGGCGGTGGCACTCTCATCATAACTGTAGGCGGCCAGTTCAACCCGCGCCACATCGCGGATGCGCAGCATGCCATCAGGGCCGCCGGCACGAATCACTATATCACCGAATTCTTCCGGTTTTATCAGGCGGCCCTTGGCGGTGACGGTGTAGGTGAGCATCTGCCCGGCGGGTGCCGGTTCCTGGCCGATTTTGCCACCGGCGTTCTGCACATTCTGGGTGCGAATGGCATTGGCGATATCGCTGCTGGTAATGCCCAGTTGCGCCATGCGATCCGGCTTTAACCAGATGCGCATCGAGTAATCCTGCGCACCGAAAATGATCACGTCTCCCACACCTTGCAGGCGTTTGATTTCATCCACCACATTCAGGCTGGCGTAGTTGGACATAAACAGTCGGTCGCGACTTGCATCCGGTGAAAACAACGATGCCACCAGCAGAATATCGGTATTGCTTTTCAGCACCGACACGCCGTTACGTCGCACCTCTTCCGGCAGGCGGGCTTCCGCCGCTTTGACCCGGTTGTTGACGTCCTGGGTCGCGGTGTCCACATCGGTGCCCACCTCAAAGGTGGCGGTAATGGTAATGGCGCCGCTGGAGTTTGAACTGGAGCTGAAATACGACAGGCCTTCGATGCCATTGAGCTGTTCTTCAATGGGCGCGGCGACGGTATTGGCCAGGGTTTCCGCCGAAGCACCGGGGTAGCTGGCGGTAATCTGCACCGTGGGTGGCGCAATGGCCGGGTACTGGGCAATGGGCAGGGATTGCGACGCCACAAGCCCGGCGATGACGATCACTATTGATATCACCGCCGAGAAAA
>JBFFND010000412.1:0-2640 GCA_041563375.1 Gammaproteobacteria bacterium
ACCGCGACAACTTCGAGCTGAGCACACAGGGTTATATCGCACAACTGGATGTTTTATCCGATAACGCACTTGCACTGAACGACTCACAGTAATGAGCGAGCTGTATGTGGGGCTGATGTCGGGCACCAGCATGGACGGCATTGATGCCGCACTGGTCGAGTTCGACCAGCATCACATCAAATTACGCGCAAGCCACAGCCAGCCGATTCCGCCCGCACTCAAACACAAACTGCAACTGCTCAGCCTGGATGCTGCCGAAGCCACTATCGACATGCTGGGAGAAGCGGACACCGAACTTGGCCAACTGTTCGCAACCGCGACCCTGCAGCTGCTGCAATCAGCCGACACCGCCACATCAGACATTACCGCTATCGGTTGCCACGGCCAGACCATTCGCCATCGCCCCGACCTTGAACACCGCTTCAGCCTGCAAATTGGCGATGCCAACCAGATCACTCACCTCACCGGCATAACCACGGTAAATGACTTCAGACGCCGGGATATCGCTGCCGGTGGCGAAGGCGCACCCCTGGCACCGGCCTTTCATCAGCAGGTATTTACCAGCCCTGGGGAGAACCGTGCGGTGCTGAATATTGGTGGCATCTGCAACCTGACATATTTACCTGCCCATAGCAACGGCGACACAAACAGCACCTGTTTCGGCTTTGACTGCGGACCCGGTAACGGGCTGATGGATGCATGGGTACATCTGCACAAACAACAGGCATACGATCCGTCGGGACAATGGGCTGCCAGCAGCACCGCTGATCCTGCACTGCTGGCGCAGCTGATGTCAGATCCGTTTCTGCAGCAGCCGCCACCTAAAAGCACCGGAAAAGAACATTACCACCTGGACTGGCTTCAGCAACAGCTTGCAACCGTTAGTGAGCTGCCACCTGAACAGGTACAGGCAACCTTGAATCAATTCACCTGCGAGAGTGTTGCCACGGCGATCAAACAGTACCTGCCCAGCATAAAACGCCTTATTGTGTGCGGCGGCGGCGTGCATAACAGCCATTTATTCAGCGGCCTGCAACGACGCCTGCCAGGCATCCACATTGAATCCAGTGAACAACATGGCGTGAATCCAGACTGGGTTGAGGCCATGGCGTTTGCCTGGCTCGCCAGACAAACGCTGCAGGGCCTGCCTGGCAACCTGCCCGCGGTGACTGGCGCAGACAGGCAGCTGGTATTAGGCTCAATTACACCCGCCTGAGCATTACTGCCTATGAAGGCAGGAAGTCAATCGGGTACCTGACTGTCACCACTGCTGCATTACTGGGTTTAAACCTAAACAGTTTTACCCTGGCCAGCAGCTTCATTTCCAGTGACGGATTATTCAGTTCACTGGAGATAATTCTCGATTTAGTCACAGAACCATTACCTGCAATTGTAAGCTCAATAACTACTTTACCCTGCAAACCTGGATCCTTACGCAAGGCACGGTTATAGATGCTGTAAATCGCACCCTTATTCTTCTGAAATACGCTTTCTATTTCATGTTGAGGACGGGTTAGCTTAGCTGAAGCAGTGCGAGTAGCAGGTCTGGCTGCTGCAGTTTCAATATTACTTTTCACTGCTGTTGTTGTCCTGCTCTCCAGCTTCGAACCTGAAGTTGACTGAGTTAGCTGGCTGGTATTAATGCCCTTGCTTTGTGACAGCGCTTTACTGGATATCACCGAGGTTTTACCCTGCGCGGCCTCAGATTTGCTTCCTGCTGTACTTAAAGGCTGATCATCAAACTCTTCAAGATCAAAACTGTCACGCATATCCATGAGCTCATCTCTGAGCGCAACCAGACCACTGGATGCAGCCACTTCCAGCGCTTTCTGTTGTTTTTTCGCCACCGGCTTCTTTTCTTCAACGGCGGTTTTTTTCTTAACTGGCTCTTTTTTAACAGGCTCTGGTTTAGGAATGGGTGGAGGGGGCATTTTCTTCTGCTCAAGCACCAGCCTGGCGAGCCTTGGCGAAACAGATTTTAGCTCCTTCTGCTCAGGCTCCGAAGTCGGCAGAAAAGGCACAACCAGTCCAATCAATGCTGCCAGCACCACACAAATAAGCAGTATCTTTTTAAAGCGCCTGTCGTTCTCACTTTCGACCCAGGGCAAAAAAGGCACATCCCATGTAATTTCTTTAGACATAGCTAACCTTTATCCGCCACCTTTTTATTCACTGCGAGCGATATATCAGTGAAATTAGAAGCTGCACAGGTCATCATCAATTTTTTGAGTACGATGTAAGGGATTTCCTTATCACCCATAATAGTAACACCTCTTTTAACCAGCTCATTTGCATTCGATGTCGACTTACTCTGAAACTGATTTTTAAGGCCATCCATTAATGGCAAAATGATATTCTGACTGGATTTAACAACCGCCGGAACCTCGGCAACTTTTTTACCCTGAAGCAGAATATCTTTTTCTCCCACAACTATGACCAGGTTTTCTTTGGGAAGCTTCTGTGCCGTGGATAATGGCAACTTGATGTCCTTCGGCGTTGGCAGAATATCCGAGTTCGCCGCACTAACCAGCAAAAAGAAAACAAGAATCGTAAAGATATCCATCAAGGAGACCATATTCAGCGAGGCGTTTTTATTATTACGCCTTTCATGGTGCCTTTGCATTCGTCTTGCGCGACTAG
>JBFFND010000413.1:0-2638 GCA_041563375.1 Gammaproteobacteria bacterium
GCATCAGCACACTCAAGGTAAGCTACAACCGGGTACACGGTTTCTATATTGAAATCTCCCGCGCACAATCTGACAAGGCACCGGCAGACTATATTCGCCGGCAGACACTGAAGTCCGCGGAGCGTTTTGTCACCGAGGAATTAAAGGCCTTCGAGGACAAGGTATTGAGCGCGAGGGAACGCGCACTGAGCCGTGAAAAACAGCTCTACGATGAATTACTGGATGAGTTGCTGCTGTCATTGCCCGCATTGCAGAAATCAGCAGAGGCATTGGCTGAGCTCGATACCCTCAGCTGTTTTGCCGAACGCGCCGACAGTCTGGATTACTGCCAGCCACAGTTCCAGTCACGCCCGGCGATTGATATTGTCGCCGGCCGACACCCGGTGGTTGAACAGGTCACCCGGGATGCGTTTATTCCCAATGACTGCAAGCTTAATGACCAGCAACGCATGCTGATCATTACCGGCCCCAATATGGGGGGTAAATCCACCTATATGCGGCAGACCGCGCTGATTGTATTGATGGCGCATATCGGCTGTTATGTACCCGCAGAAAAAGCAGTGATTGGCCCGATCGACCGTATTTTTACCCGGATCGGCGCCTCCGATGATCTGGCCTCGGGGTGTTCAACCTTTATGGTGGAGATGACCGAAGCGGCGAATATCCTGAATAACGCCACCGAAAAAAGCCTGGTGCTGATGGATGAAATCGGTCGTGGCACCAGCACCTTCGATGGCCTATCCCTGGCCTGGGCCTGTGCAGAAAACCTGGCGATAGAGAGCCGACCCTTTACATTGTTTGCGACCCATTATTTTGAATTGACCTCGATGGTGGATGAGGTTAAAAGCGTAAAAAATGTTCACCTGGATGCGGTTGAACACGGTGACAGCATTGTGTTTATGCACAGCGTTAAAGCGGGGCCCGCCAACCAGAGTTATGGTTTACAGGTGGCACGTCTGGCCGGTGTACCGAGCAGTGTTATTAAAAGTGCACGAAAAAAATTGCAGATACTGGAACGCCAGTCGGTGGGTTCACACCAGGTTTTCGTGGAAGAAACCACCGGGCAGCTTGAACTGTTTAACAGTAACCCGCATCCGATTGTAGAACAGCTACAGGAGCTGGAGATTGACAGTTTAAGCCCACGCCAGGCGCTGGAACTTTTATATCAACTCAGTGAAAAAGCCCATAACCATTAAGTTGCCACTATGACAATAAATATAAAAACCATCGGCATTATCGCCAAAGACGACAGTGAAGCCGTTAAACATACGGTCAGGCAACTGGTGGATTTTCTCAGACAGAAATCCTGTGAGGTACTGTTTGATCAAAGCGCTGAAGGCCTGATTGAAAACACCAGCAGCGTGAGCCGTGAGACGCTGGCACAACAGTCGGATCTGGCCATCGTCGTGGGCGGCGACGGCACCTTCCTCAGTGCAGTACGTTCACTGGCAGACTTTGGTACACCGGTGCTGGGTATCAATCTGGGGCGACTGGGCTTTCTGGTCGACATTTCACCGGATCATATGCTGGAACGCCTGCAACAGATTCTGGATGGCCAGTATGTTGATGAAAGCCGTTTCCTGCTGGAAGCCGAAGTCATCCGCTCAGGGGAAACCGTGGCCCGGGCAGATGCATTTAATGATGTAGTAGTACACATTCGTGACGTGGCGCGGATGATCGAATTCGAAACCTATATCAATGGCCAGTTTGTCAATTTCCAGCGTTCCGACGGCCTGGTGATTTCCACACCCACCGGCTCAACCGCCTATGCCCTGTCCAGTGGCGGCCCGTTGCTACATGCCACGCTGGATGCAATGGTGTTGGTGCCCATCTGCCCGCACACCCTGAGTAACCGTCCGCTGGTGATTAATGCCAACAGCACTGTGGAAATCGTCATTGGTGACAGCAAGCAAACCACTTCACAGGTGACCTTTGATGGCCAGACCGCCTTTGACGTCATTGCCGGCGATAAGATTGTGGTGCGCAAAAAGCAGAACATTATTCATTTAATTCATCCGGCAAGTTACGATTACTATGATATTCTGCGTGCCAAACTTCACTGGAGCGAGCAACTCTAAAAGCCATTATGCTGACACATATTCGCATTCGTAATTTTGCCATTATTGATCATCTGGATCTTGATCTTAAAGACAAGCTGACGGCACTCACCGGTGAAACCGGGGCCGGTAAATCGATTCTGTTAGGTGCACTGGGACTGCTACTGGGTGATCGCGCCGATTCCGACAGTGTACGCGCCGGTTCCAGCAAGGCCGAAATCAGCGCCGAGTTTGATATTTCGGCCCTGCCTTTTGTGCAGCAGTGGTTAAGCGAAAAGGAACTGGATTCAGAAGGTGACTGTTTGCTGCGTCGGCGCCTTGGATCAGATGGCCGTTCACGTGCCTTTATCAATGGCAGCGCGGTGCCCTTACAGGACATGCGCCAGCTGGGCGAAATGCTGGTGGATATTCATGGCCAGCACGAACACCAGTCACTCATGAAAGCCGAGATGCAACGCCAGTTACTGGATGACTATGCCGGTCATGGATCCCTGTTCGCTGATGTAAAATCAACCTTTGCTGAGTGGCGCAAACAGAAAACAAAACTGACCGAGCTCAGTAATGCCAGCCAGGACCGCAAC
>JBFFND010000414.1:0-2619 GCA_041563375.1 Gammaproteobacteria bacterium
CCGGCATTGTAGGCGGCGGTGGCCAGTACATGCTGGCTCTGCAGGCGGTTCAGCATGCGTTCCAGGTAGCCGGTGCCGAGGCGGATATTGGTGTCGCTGCCGATCAGGCTGTAGTAACCGCGATAACGGATATTCATCTGTCGGGCTAGCTGGCGCGCGGTGCCGGGCATCAGTTGCATCAGGCCGACTGCGCCCACCGGTGAGCGTACATCCTGCATAAACGCGCTTTCGCGGCGGATAATGGCATAGGTCCAGGCGGGCTCGATATTGTGCTGTTCCGACCAGTTATGTACATCATCCTGGTGATGCAGTGGAAAGCGCAGTTCGATATCGTCGCGGTAGCGGGTTCTGCCCATGGTGACAATGGCGCGATCATGCCAGCGCCACAGCTGTGCCAGCTTGGAGGCGGCCAGCTTTTCCTCGGTATCAAGGCGCTGAATCAGCTGGTGCCATTCGCGGCGAGCGGCGACTTCCTGTTGCATCAGGTAGAACTCACGGGCGCGCAGGGTTTCCGGCTGCTGCAATATATATTGCATGCGTTCGATGTCCGGTGGCAGCGGGTGATCCTCGAAGCTGTAGGGCAGTGACAGCTGATCGGCTGCGAGGAAGCCGTAGTAGCTGCGCTGGCCAGCCAGGTGCTGGTAGATGCCCTGGGCATCGATAAGATTGCCAAGCTGCTGACTGGCGTGAGCCCACCAGTATTGCCAGCGGTGCTCGGCCTGTTGTTCACCGGGCAGCTGGGCGATGGTCTGCAACACCATTGACCAGTCACCCTGGCGAATCGCGGTGCGGATGCGCCATTCCCTGACCTGCTGGTCGACATGGCTGTCGGCCACACGGGATAACCAGATTGCGGCACCGGGCATGTGGTCGCGGGCCAGCTGCAGGCCGATACGGCGAATCATCTGCGCATTCTGTGCGGGGGTGAGCTGGTTGCTGTACTCGCGGTAGAGCTCAATGCTCTGGTCTATATCGCGGTAACTGAGGCGTTTCAGGCTGTGCAGTAACAGGGTCGATCTGTCGGGGTGTCGCAGATCCAGCTGGTCGGGTTGTGCCAGCAGCTGCGGCTGGTGATGCAGTTTGAGCCAGTGCTCTGCCATTCGCGCATCACTGGCGGGCATAAATTTGACCAGGTAGCGGGCCAGCCCTGCATTGTTGCTGTCCATCGCCAGTTTGAAGCGCTGCCAGATCAGTGCCGGGGTTTTGAGCCCCGCCTGCTGCCAGGCACTGAAGACCGTGTCGCAGCTGTCCGGCTGCGAATGCCCGGATAACCACAGCTGCTCAATGCGCGGGTAGGCCTGCGGGGCTTTACCGGTGTGAATCAGTGCATCCAGGTACAGGCATTCGTTGCTTACTCCTGAATCGGCCTGATAGTAATCCAGCACCCGTTGCCATTGCGTGTTGCGGCTGGCCTGTACAATCAGTTGCTGGCGAAAGCGCTCACCGATCACCGTGTCGGCGTGGCGGGATAGAAATGATTCGATCTGTTCCGTGTGCAGCGTGGGCAGCTGGCGGATCAGCAGCTTGTATTCCAGATAAGGGGCCAGCGGGTAGTCGTCAAGTTGTTGCGCGAGCTGCTGCAGCCTGCCGTGATTGCGTTGATTATAGGCTTGCTGTGCCTGCAGGTAAAGTTCGCGTTGTGCAATCAGTTGCGGGGTCTGGTGGTTGGCAAAGCTTGCCAGTAAAACAGCAGGGTCGGTTGAAGTGGTTTCACTGGCCTGAACTGTGAGGGGTAAAGCGGCCATTAACAGCGTGCAGGGCAGGCGGCCAAGGTGTTGCTTGAGTTGTTGCCATCGGCTCGAAGCCGGTGCCTGCTTCCACATCACGACATGTTCGATATACAGCGTTATAAACAAATGAATATCACAAGTTTAGCTGAAAAAAGCGGAAAGTCAGTAAAACAGGCGGCTAAAACCGGATTAAAAATTCGTCTTGAACTCACTGATGAAGTATTTCTGTTTGTATTCACTTCCCAGCTCAACCGCCTGCTTGCGTTCCGGCTCGGTTAACTTGTCATACAGTACCATGCGTGTTTCATGGGCGTCCTTTATCGAGGAGGCCGAGGCCACATAGAACCAGGCATAGGCCTTGACCGGATCGGGGATCACCCCGTTGCCGGTGTAATAGGCTACACCCAGGTTCATCTGTGCCTGGGCATGCCCCTTTTCTGCTGCCTTGTGGAAATAGGCGACTCCCTTTTTGTAGTCGGTTTTTACCCCGTAGCCATTGACGTAAAAACGCCCAAGGTGAAACTGTGCCAGCGTGTCTCCCTGGGCTGCCGCCTTGCTGAACCAGTCGAAAGCGAGTTTGTCATTTTTTTCGCCGACGATTCCCTGGTGATACATAACACCCAGCTGGCTTTGTGCACGGGAGTGGTTATTTTCTGCCGCCTGTTTAAACCATTTGAAGGCGGTGTTGACGTCCTGCTTGACCGACTCTCCCTGCTGGTAGAGTCTGGCGAGTTCATATTGTGCGTCACCGATGCCCGCATCTGCCGCTTTTTGCAGCCATTTGCGTGCGGTTTTCGTGTTCTGTTTAATGCCATCACCCTGTAAAAACATCATCGCCAGCCTGTGCTGTGCCTCGGTGTGATTCTGCTTGGCGGCTTCCTGATACCAG
>JBFFND010000415.1:0-2599 GCA_041563375.1 Gammaproteobacteria bacterium
GGATGAATTATTCAGAGCTTCCCAGGATAAGCAACGAGGCAATTGTGATCAGTAAACTCACCAGCCTGTTTAAAGCGGCAAGCGAAAAAACCAGTGACGCCGACTGGGCAGCTTATTATAAGCAGCGGGCGACACAGAGTGCCGATGCAGACCTGCGCCGTTTTTACAGCGGCAGTTTGCCGAGTGCGGATACGCCACTTGAGCAGCTGGAATTTGTTGCGCTGGATTTTGAAACCACCGGACTGAACCCGCACCGTGACCGTATCGTGTCAATTGGTCTGGTGCCCTTTACCCTGTCGCGCATTCGTCCAGCGTCAGGTCATTACTGGCTGGTTGACCCGGATACAGCCCTGAGTAAAACCTCGGTGACGATCCACCACATTACCGACAGTGAAGTGGCTGATGCACCACTACTGGATAGCGTATTGCCTGAAGTGTTACAGGCGCTGGCAGGCAGAATCGTGGTGGTGCATTATCGACAGATAGAACGCGATTTTCTCGATGCTGCGGTGATGGCGCTGCGCGGAGAGCATTGCCTGTTCCCACTGATTGACACCATGGCGATAGAAGCCTGCTGGGCACGGCAGGGTATGCTGGCCAATATGAAACGCAGCCTTGGCCTGCGTGAAAATTCGATTCGACTGGCAGACAGCCGCCTGCGATATGGCCTGCCGGATTACAGCTCGCACCATGCCAAGGTCGATGCCATGGCCACCGCCGAGCTGTTTCTGGCACAGGTGGCGCGGCATTACAGTGAAGACACGCGGCTCTCGGACCTGTGGCTATAGCTTTTTGGAGTCGTTGGTCTTTAGTCCGTAGTCTCTAGTCATAAAGATAGACTAAAGACTAATAACTAATAACCCAGGACTAACGACTGTCGAGTGCCTCTCATGGAATATCCCACACCCTGTGCAACTTTGCTACCGGCATCCATTCCTCACACAAAATACCGCACATCCTGTGCATAAAAAAGGCCTGCGCTAAATGTGCACGTAATCATAAGCTGACCGCTATTAGCTGCGGATTCAACCGGTCGATGCAACACATTCATTAAAACGTTCAGCCGGCGTATGATGGCGTCCCTGCCAGGTGGTATCAGAGACGGTTTAGAGGGTTTTGTGTGTCTTCACAGTGATCTGCAGCGATAGGTGTATAGATCATTAATGTTTTCGGATCATTGTTGCCCATCAGTTGCTAATAGTGCGTATGTCTGTACCTGCTTGCAGTAAGTGCGTGGCAAATGTATGGCGCAGGGTATGCGCAGTGACGCGTTTGGTGATATTGCACTGATCTGTAGGCTTTTTAAGCGCCTTGCTTATGGTTGCCTTTGACATGTGCCAGCGGCGTACGATATGGGCTGGTGTTTATCTGGCTTAGCTGTGGTCGATGGAAATACATATTGCCATTCAAACCTTGTTTGAGCATTGGGGTACTTACGGACCAGGGCATTGGGTAAATCAACATAGTCCCAGCCTGGGTTGAAATCATTGAATGTAATTGTTTTTTCCAGACAAGGTGTTGAGATAAGGGCTTGAAAAGCTTCTCAGGCAAGGGTGTGACCCTCGATTTTCTACCCTTGGTATTACGGAGACAGATGGATCGCTTATCCATGTTAATATCCTGCACACAGAGAGTCACACATTGAGTGCCAGTAGCCAGTAGTATGGATTCTACCTCAAGGGTAATCATTTCCTCGTCTGACTTGATACAGGTGGGCCTAAAACAGGGAGGTTTACAGGGTATCGTGAGTCTTATAAGATCCTGTTTTTAAAAAATAAATCCGTAACAAATGACAGTTCAGTGTTATTAGTTTATCCCTGTATTATTAAATTCGAATTATTAAATTTTAAATTGGGTCTGAAACGTACATGCTCCAGTTTTTTATGCCATCGGTTTAATCTAATACATAAAACAAGACCAATAGATGGACCCCCCATATGTGTAGTTACCATAAATATATTATTGCATGCTTACAGGCCTTTTTATTGGCTTTTCCTGTGCATGCACTGGCACAGAATGGATCTGAAGATAATGAATCTAAAGAGCTCGAGCAGCTTCTTGAACTGCTACAGGAGCAGACCTTACTTGCTACCAAGACTCGACTCAATGCAGATTATGTTCCTGGCATGATGAGTGTGTTACACGGTCATGTGCTGGAAGATAAAGGTGTACGTACGGTATGGGAAGCACTTGCACTGGTGCCTGGGGTTGAGCTTTCAATTGAAGAAACTGGCCGCAAACAGGTTGTTATCAGGGGAATAGGTCGAACCTACGCATCGGGTAATACCAAGATATTGTTAAATGGAATCGCTATGAATTCAGCACATCTTGCTCATGCTAATCCGGTTATGAATATAGCTGTAGAGCAAGTGGAGAGAATTGAAGTAATCAGGGGGCCGGGCTCAGCTATACATGGTGAGTTTGCACTGATTGGTGTGATTAATGTTATTACCCGTAAGCAAAATTCGAGGGTATTTGTCAGCGGAGGTGACAATAGCAGCTGGGGCGCCGGTGTCATGCTGTCATATAAAGATGAAAACTCCCCTTTGAATATGAATATAAATCTTGCTGGGTGGCATACGGATGGACCTGATGTGAA
>JBFFND010000416.1:0-2581 GCA_041563375.1 Gammaproteobacteria bacterium
CCAGGCGCATAATGAAATCACCGCTACCACCTGCATTCACGCAGATGTCGTTAATCACCACCGCATTCTGCTTGAGCATACGACCAGGGGTTTGCTGGTTATTCAGACACCAGTCAAACTGCGGCAGTCGCTGGCCGTCCAGCAACACATCGACAATATCCAGATTAGGCAGGCTGCGGGTATCCGCCAGCTCACCACTGGGGTCATTGCGCCCCAGGCGCAACAGCAGGCGCTGCGGGCTGATATTCACATGGTAGTAATTGGTATCCGCACCATCCCGTTCAGCACCGGACTTGATC
Source organism: Gammaproteobacteria bacterium (assembly GCA_041563375.1). Taxonomy (GTDB): domain Bacteria; phylum Pseudomonadota; class Gammaproteobacteria; order SZUA-229; family SZUA-229; genus SZUA-229. Next base: position 300 of record JBFFND010000416.1, read on the forward strand.
ACTGCGCCCTGATGCTCATACCAGGCCACCTCGGGACCAAAAGACAGGTCCTTGGTTTTTTTGAAAGGATTGACCGCTGCCTGAGCACTCACTGAGGCAAGCAAAAACAGGGCTGTAAAGCCGATAGAAATAATTATTTTTGATAAGCCGTGCACGCTTAATCCCTCTTTAAGCCAATTGTAAATAGTGACCCCACCGAATTCGTCAGCCCCCAAACTTTATCGCATTACTTAAGGATATCTCTAAAATATATTAGATAAGTTATGGTTATTACGAACGTTTTTCTAATTTTCGCAGGCCATTAAGATTTAATGAATAGGTATAGCACAATATTTTCTGCCGTGAACCAAAACAGCGGAAAATCAGTGTAAAATCAGTGTTTTTCAGCAGAAACACATTCAAAATGCAGATTATTCTTAATGGTGAGTCGCTTGAACTCGCCGACAACAGCAGCTTACAGCAACTGATTGAACAGCAGGGACTGGCAGGCAAGCGCCTGGCTGCCGAGGTTAATATGGAAATCATCCCCCGTGCTCAACACCAGAGCTATATCCTGAAAGACCAGGATCGGGTAGAAATTGTGCAAGCAATAGGGGGCGGCTGAGCGCTGCAAAACTCACCCCAAACAGTGATATGATACGCGCCTCTAATAATCAACCGCGCAAACAGACGATTCCTATGAGTGACAAGCCACTAACCATTGCCGGCAAAACCTATAACTCCCGCTTACTGGTGGGCTCCGGCAAATACAAAGACCTCGAAGAAACCCGTGCCTGCACCGAAGCCAGTGGTGCAGAAATCATTACGGTGGCGATCCGTCGTACCAATATCGGGCAGACCCCCGGCGAGCCCAACCTGCTGGATGTAGTGCCACCGGAAAAATACACCATCCTGCCCAATACCGCCGGCTGCTATACGGTCGAGGATGCGGTGCGCACCTGCCGCATGGCGAGAGAACTGCTGGATGGCCACAAGCTGGTAAAACTGGAAGTACTGGGTGATGAGAAAACCCTGTTCCCGGACATTACCGCCACTCTGCAGGCAGCGGAAATCCTGGTGAACGACGGCTTTGATGTGATGGTGTATACCAGCGACGACCCGTTGATTGCCAAACGCCTGGAAGAGATCGGCTGTGCTGCGGTCATGCCACTGGCCGCACCCATCGGCTCTGGCCTGGGTATTCGCAACCCGTACAATATCCTGACCATTGTGGAAAATGCCACTGTGCCGATTCTGGTGGATGCCGGTGTTGGCACCGCCTCCGATGCGGCGATTGCCATGGAGCTGGGCTGTGACGGCATACTGATGAACACCGCCATTTCCGCCGCGCAGAATCCGGTACTAATGGCGTCGGCGATGAAGCACGCAGTGATTGCCGGACGCGAGGCATTTCTCGCCGGGCGCATGCCACGCAAACGCTTTGCCTCTGCCTCCTCACCCATTGATGGCACCTTCTTTTAATCCCGCCGCATGGTCTGTCAGCAGGCCTGCTGTCAGACCAGCCCACTGCAAGATTCCACTATGAGCGAAAAAATTATCCGCACCATCCGCAGCTTTGTGAAGCGCGAAGGCCGCCTCACCCACGGCCAGCAACAGGCAATTGAAAAACTCTGGCCGCTGTATGGTGTGGATTTTAGCGAACAGCCACTGGATCTGGGCAAACTGTTTGGCCGTGAAGCGGAAACCGTGCTGGAAATCGGTTTTGGTAACGGCGATTCGCTGTGGCAGATGGCTCAGGCCCGGCCGGAAAAAAACTTTTTCGGCATCGAAGTACATCGCCCCGGTGTGGGTCATCTATTGCACCTGATCGACAGCACTGACTGTAACAATATTCGCATCTCCAATCACGATGCAGTTGAAGTGCTTGAACAGCAGATAGCCGATCACAGCCTGGACCGGGTGCAACTGTTTTTCCCCGACCCCTGGCATAAAAAGAAGCACCACAAACGGCGAATCGTGCAGCCTGCGTTTGCGCAACTGGTGGCACAGAAATTAAAAGCCGGCGGTATTTTTCACCTGGCCACCGACTGGGAAAATTATGCCGAGCACATGCTGCACACATTAAACAACTGCGAACTGTTTGAAAATCTGTCGACTGATAATACTTACGTAGACAAACCCGCAGAACGTCCAGTGACAAAATTTGAAACCCGCGGCCAGCGGCTTGGACATGGTGTATGGGATTTGCTGTTTAAAACCCGAACGTCCGCCTTGTAGCACTCAATTCAAAAAGAAAAAGCACTAAAGTGCAGGAGCACTTTGAACGAGCGAATGCTCGGCCC
>JBFFND010000417.1:0-2581 GCA_041563375.1 Gammaproteobacteria bacterium
AGATAATATTCGGTACTAATACACCCCGAAACGTGTAGTTTTTTATCAGGCTTGTATTAAATGCTTTGCACTGATTAGTTACCCGACCGGTCTTTTCTGGCACATAGTCTTCTAATGGGTTTTCATATTTATAGAAAAAGACCATCTTATCATTGAAGATATTCAGCGCATATTTGTCATATTTCTGAGGCAGATAAGGCCTGTAAAGTTTGATGGCTCTTGTTCCCCGTCCGGAATATGGTGTCATTAATTTTGATTCATATTTAATTTTTTTTAAACGGTATAATAAATCATCGACATAACTCATTATATCTATAAATGCAATTTCTAGACAACGCCGGTAATACCAGCCACTGAATCTCTTATCCGAGTATACAAATCCATTATTTTTTGTGAGAATGCACGGCTCTCCAACGGGATAAAAATATTTATAATTGGACTCAGTAAGGAAGCTTTTTAACGGCCTTTGACAATTCGACAAAGGCGCGTATAGGCTCTTCATCATATACAGAAACCATATACTCAGTGCCAGACAATATGGACACGGCAGTGGTTCCTGAGTCATCCATCTTAAGCTTATTGTTGAATAGTCATATAGGTGTAATTTATGTTTATCAGCTGTACGGGAGCATATCCACCTGATAATACGCTTCATGACTCGATAATTCCATTTATACCGGGCGTTATAATAGAGTGCTTTGTGTTTGGTATTTTTTTCACCATCCACACATTGATAGAGGCTGGATGTCTGATGACGGAGAGCTACTGTACTGATATTTAATGATTTTAACTTTTTTTTGTTGAATTCAGGGTGACAATAAGACTGACAGGCTGTGAATAATTCACTGGTGCAGTCAGCTCTTCTGCAACCCGGCAGAGAAAAGAATTCAGGCAGATAATCAAAGTAATTATATGTGTACAAATGGGGCTCTAACACGGAATCAACTGGCTGCATAAAATCATATATGTCCTGTATTGGCACAATATTTAGATTTTCAGGGCAGGTAAGGGCGTCTTCGTGTAACTCCTTCAGCGGTTTACACCCACATACGGCACAATCACGCGTCGACAGCTCCTTCAAGCCTGGCCATGATTGCTGGCATTGTGGACATATGCTGGTGAATTCACAATGATGGATAGGGCATCGTGTCAACCAGGGCAGCGCATAGGCATCCGTATGAAACAAACGCCTGGCACACTCCGGACATTGACGACGATACGTATCAGACAAGCCTTTGATTGAATGATCAGTGGAGTCTGTGAGTTGTTTATCTCTAAGCCTCTCCACAATCGTGCGAGACCGGTTATCTTCGTTTTTCAATGCCGCATTAATTTTCGATAGTGAAATGCCCGGGTTCGCTATCAGGCAGCGTCTCACCATGGCGTATTGGCTTTCATACGGTCTAGCAAAGTGCAGTCCCAAATTGACATGAAAACCAGTCACTTTAGCGGCCGGACTAACGAAGGAACCAACCCGGAAATTCGAATGGCTTCATGAATCATGTCGTCATCAATGCTATCAACACCATACCGTGGAAGGAAATCGGTTAATAATGTATTAATCGTCGATATAAAATACTGCATTCCCCAGGACGTGAGCTTATAGTGTTTTTGATACTCTCTGAAGATCCCCATACATCACCTGATAATGTCGCCAGTTTCCATCCCTGTTCGACATGTTCGGGTAGAAAGAAATTCGTATATGTTGATCCATGATCAGGAAATCGCAAGGTATCATATTGATCTAAGCACCTTGTGACATCCTGTTTATTCAATAAGCCATTAAATGCAATTCCCTGGATAAAAAAACGCCCCCTGATATGCGCATACCCGGGTCTTTCTATATGATTAATTATCCGCCAGCACGCTGGATCATTTCCAACAAAGACAACCATGAGATTAATCTTTAGTAACTGCAATTTATCATATATTTCTGAAAAGGCATCAAATTGTCCAACATGAAGCCGCTGCATCTCATCAACAATGAGCACCGCATTTTGACACGCCGTTTTTTTGGCATTATCTGCAATGAAATTAACAAATCGTTCTGCCAGAATGTCGGCCGGATCCCTGTCTTTTACACGTAGGTCATGCTTCCAGCACAGTTGCCGAAATATGGTTAATATAACCCGTCTGTCCCTGGGGGGAGTCGATACATAATACACAGGAACCTGAACTGCGCCACGCGTAAATAAACGGTCTATCATTGCTAATACGGCTTTTGTTTTTCCGTCACGCGCATGCCCATAAACCAGTCCACCGGTAATGCCATTCCACAACCAACGGTGCAGTTCATTGCACAAGTGGTCCATTGCATTGGTCTCAAAATTCAGCTCTTGTGGTGAAAAAACGGGGTGATCATAATAATCAAGCTTGACTTGTGGCATTGATCAGCTCCTATGATTCGCGTTATCACGGTGCCAGGTAAATTGAGCCTTGCTCTGTGTGCTCATTTGTGTGTTGCCGCAGCTGGTATCTGAACAGTCCAATGGTTTATTGGTCTCATCAGAATAGCTGAAATCATTGTATACGCGCAGCAGTGAGAGTGCCGTGTCAGGTTTGCCTCGGTTATTGATCATCC
>JBFFND010000418.1:0-2580 GCA_041563375.1 Gammaproteobacteria bacterium
ACTGGCGACTCTGGATCGACAGTTAGGCGCAAAAGATGGCATGGGGCTGGTGATTAAAAAAGCGCTACAGCAGGTTGAAGAGGATTATGACCTGGCGATTATTGATTGCCCGCCCATGCTGGGACTGTTAATGGTGAATGCACTGGCGGCCTGCCATCGCTTACTGATTCCGGTGCAGACCGAATACCTGGCGTTGAAAGGGCTGGAGCGCATGGTACATACCCTGGCCATGATTCAGAAAGCACGCAAACAGCAGGTTAACTACACCATTGTGCCGACGTTTTTCGATCAACGCCTGAAAGCCTCACAGGAAACCCTGGAGACATTGCGCCGTGATTACAAAGAACGTATCTGGGACGGCGTCATTCCGGTGGATACCCAGTTTCGTGAAGCCAGTCAGAAGGGCATACCCCTGTCGATTGCGCGTATCAGCTGCAAGGGCAGCCGTGCCTACTCACATTTGCTGGATTATCTGCTGGAGCAGGATAACGCCACCCTGTCTGTGGCGGGAGGCAGTGGCGCATGAGTGAAGCGCATAAAAAAACAGCTGGCTCATTACAGGAGCAGGCGATTCATGATTACCTCGAATCGCTGTTAATGGAGGTTGGCGATGAGCTGGAACAGGCACCGCTGAATCCACAAAGCGCAGGCCCTGCACCAGCAGAGCCGCTGCCAATGCAGGAATTTGCCCAGCCCAGCCCGTCGGTGATTGGTCTGGAAAATCTGGTCGAGCAGATACCCGAGGAATGGCCTGAAGAAAGCCTGGAAGAAGCGGCTCCGGCGGCAACTGAGGTCGTCATTGAGTCAGAGGTTAAAGCTGAACCGGTTACAGACGTTCAAGCTAAGCCAGCCGTGATTGAAGCGCAGGCGCCCGAGGTACAACCGCAACCACAGCAATCGCCAGTGCCGGAGTGGGCCGAGCAACGTTTTCAGTGCCTGTTGTTCAGGGTGTCCGGCCTGAGTCTGGCGGTACCGCTGGTGAAATTGAACAGCGTGATTGCCTGGGATGAAAATATTACTGAAACCCCCAATCAGACAGACTGGTACCTGGGTCTGATCCAGCACCTGCAGAAACAGGTAAAGGTGATTGATACCGCGCTGCTGGTACTGCCGGAAAACCGTCGTGATGCAGTGGATCTGGCGTCAGCGGATCGTCTGGGACACATACTGCTGGTAGATGATTATAAATGGGGGCTGGCCTGTGACAGCATCGGCGATGTGGTCTGGCTGACCAAGGACGAAGTTAAATGGCGGCAGAATAAGCAGACACGTCCCTGGCTGGCCGGTACATCCTTGCAGCATCTGTGCGCAATTATGGATACCGATGTGTTTGCCAATATGCTGAATAATCAGCGTTAGCCGGGCTGTATTGCGCCTGGTTACTGGCGTTTAAGCCGGGCTGCGCTAAACTTTTATGCACAGCGTCCGCTAATAGAGAATACGCAAAACGATTGCGCTGCCTGATGGTTCAGTGCGGATAACATAACGCAGCCATGCTGACCGGTGCTGGCATAAGCACTGGTATAACAACTGGCATACTAACTGCATAATTAATAATAAGTGGAGCACCTCTTATGAGTGAAAATGAAACGGGCAATGCAGGTCACCGGCAGTGTGTGACATTCCGCCTGGATAATGAGATCTACGGTATTAACGTGATGTTAATTCAGGAAGTTCTCAGAGTAACCGAAATCGCACCCGTACCAGGCGCTCCTAATTATGTTATTGGCATCATCAATTTACGTGGCAATGTGGTTACCGTTATTGATACCCGCATGCGTTTTGGCCTGCCGCCAAAAGAAATGGATGATGCAACGCGCATAGTCATTATTGAGGTGGAAAACCAGACCGTAGGTATTGTGGTCGATAGCGTTTCTGAAGTGGTCGATGTCGACTCCAGTGAAATTGAAACCGCACCCAATGTTGGCAATGACGAAACAGCCCGATATATCGAGGGGGTTGTAAGCCGTGGTGATGAGCTGTTAATCCTGGTGGATTTAAACAAGCTGCTCACTGAAGATGAATGGGCCGATATGGGCTATTGATTACGGTTTTGCTCTCTCGGTCAGGCTAAACCGGAGAGTAAAATGAACGCACTGATTCTTCTTGTTTCCAGTCTTATGTTATTGCTGTCACTGGCTTTGTGGGTGTGGAGTAAAAAACACATCGAATCGATTCGTCAGCAACTTGACCAGCAACTGCAGTCATCAAAGTTAAACAGTGAACTGGGTGCACTCAATGCCGGCACCATTGGTCTGGGTGAGCGCTTTCTCAAGCTGGAAAAAAACATGCAACAACTGGCCAGTCGGCTGGATGAAATGTCGAACGAGGTTCAAAGCCATTCACCTTACAGTTATGCCATCAGCCTGGCACAGAAGGGTGAAACCTCGGAGACGATTGCCGAGTTGTGTCATATCAGCCTGAGCGAAGCGCAGTTACTGGTAATGATGCACCAGCAACACAAGGCCGCATAAAATAGCTTATTGAAGCATTTTGTGCTGTTTTAACATCAGGCCGTTATTTTTCAGCATATCAACTGCTTCAAAGTCTGGCATAGGGCGGCCGAACAGGAAGCCCTGC
>JBFFND010000419.1:0-2565 GCA_041563375.1 Gammaproteobacteria bacterium
AAGTCATCTTCAGGCTGGAGATCAAGGAAGTGCGTGATGCCACCGAAGAAGAGAAAGAATTTGGCGGCAAAGTTGAACAGGATGTTCCGGACGTTGCAGACACGACTAAAGTGCCTTTGCAATAGTTGCATAATGAGCAGAGTGGACAGGAGTTAAAGTTTGTCGTCTCAAGCAAAAGCAGAACAAAAACGAGACCCCAATAACCCGTGCCTGTTTTGCACAGATCCACGTGGGGTGTCACTGCAGAATGAACTTGCTTACAGTGCCCGTGACAGCTATGCGGTGAGTCCGGGGCATACCCTGGTTATTCCGCGTCGCCATGTCGCCAGCTTTTTCGATCTGACAGAGGAAGAGGTCAATGCCTGCATGGCGCTGATCAGCGAGGAGCGCAGCTTGCTGGACGAGGAGTTCAGTCCCGATGGCTACAATATCGGGGTCAATGTCGGGCCTGCGGCCGGGCAGAGTATCTTCCATGTGCATATTCACGTTATTCCCCGTTACAAAGGGGATGTCGAGAATCCCCAGGGGGGAGTGCGGCATGTGATTCCCAAAAAAGGGCATTACACGCGCTAGAGAGTTTTGTTTACGTTAGTTTAAGTGGGAGGGGCGGACATCCCTGTTTGTTTCCTCCCGTTTCAACCATTGAGGAGTGATAATTATGAGCGATGCACCAAAAAAACGTCCTGAGGTTCCTGAAGGCAAGGCACGTTTTCTGACTACCCGTCAAAAAGCGGCGAATGAGAAGGGTTACGTTGGTTATGACACTATCTGGGAATCTTTCCAGAAAGAAGTCCCATACAGCACACCCAAGAAGCCTTAAGAAAACATCTTAAGACGATTATCCGCGCGCACCTTCATGGTCGCGCGGTTAATTCCAGTTCACAGTTTATTTTCTGCTCGAATGAGCACTTAGAGAAAGATAGTGGTTTAATCGGATTTCACTATTTTTGCATCTATTCGCGTTCAATTGCGTTTGTTTTTATTTCAGATTTATCAATACTTCAGTAAGTCACCAGCTAACTACACCCGCTTGAAATCAAATCCAGACCCTGCCTGCAATGCGTTAAGCGTGAGTTGCTAGTGCACTTTAATTAGTAGCACAGTCCATTGTATTAATGCGGTGCGCTGGCCTGCAGCAGTTCGGCAGGCAGGCGGTCGGCCCCCCAGCTCTGGTAAATATGATCTTTAACTCTTTGCAGCTCTTCCAGGCTCACCTGGGCTAACTCACCACTTTCCAGTGGATCGTAGTGGAAGATGTAGAGTCGGGATGCGAACTGCTCGAAGGGCAGAGAGGCTTCGCCAAAACGTTCGCCATTACCCGAGGTGCTGACCTCCACGCCATTGCCCCAGTTCTGTCCGCTGTCGTTATTTGGGTTGTAGAAATAAGCCCGCATTTCTTCTTTGGGGTCCAGCGATACCCGCAGGATAGTGATAGCGTGCCAGCCAACAAAGCGCGCTGCACTGTCGGTCACCGCGATGCCGGCGGGTTGTGGGTGAATCAGTGGCTGGTTGCCGTTGTAGTAGGGGTGGTAGCTGGCGTAAAAATGGCGTAGAAAGTCTTCCAGCTGATCCAGTTTGCCGGTATCCACATCTACATTGATGCGAAAGCCGCGCCCAGACCACCAGCCGTGGAACTCGGGATTGACCCAGCGGTGTGGGTCGCCTTCGCGACCGATGCAGCGCCGTCCCATTTCCGCATAGATACGATCCAGGTGCGGCACCACCAGCAATGAGACCGGGTCCAGGTCCAGCGGTAGCTCCGTGGCGACCCCCGAAGCGCTTTCCCGCGAGGAAATCGGCTGGCCCTCGAAATGAATAATGATTTCGTCGTCACGGGCGGCCCAGACCACCATTTGCAATAGATAGTCCGGGTCATTGTAGGCCCACATCGACAGAGCCCGCGCCGACTGGCAGGTGGGGTTATTGCCCTGGCCAACACCCAGTGGCTGCCCCAGCATACAGAGTACGCCCTGCATCAGCCAGACACGGGGTGAGAGCTCGGCGCCAAAGCTCAGGCTCAGGCGTTGCTGGCAGTAGGGTGAAATGGGCAGTGACAGCTGGCGCCAGAGTGCCGGTGCTGCAGGCGGCTGGTATAAAATCCCTCTTTCCAGCAGTAATGCCAGACCATAAATGGCCTGTGCGGTCTGCGGATGCACTGCCTCGTAAATCATTGCATGTACCAGCTCGCCGTAGCAGAGCAGGCAGTCGCGGCCTGTACTGGACAGCCCCAGCGCCTCGGACAGCAGGTGATCACCCTGTTCCAGAAGGTAGCGCAACAGCACCGCGTGATAAGGTGAAACCAGGCCGGTATCGTGCATGGCCCGTGCGAAGCCGGTGGCTTCATACTGAAGTGCGCCCGCATCCATGGTGAGCAGGCGTTCGTGGTAAATCTCAACGCCGGGATCCTCGCGGCAGGCCTGGGTGGTGCCATAGAGGCTGCTGATCAGCCTATCCGCACCCTGGCCGCTGACACCCAGATCGATATCCGGGTTGGCCTGACAGATGGCAATCTGGGTGATCATCTGCTTGACGCTATCCACCTGTATGGGTCGCTGTTGCAGTATG
>JBFFND010000420.1:0-2561 GCA_041563375.1 Gammaproteobacteria bacterium
ACTCGACAAATGACTGTTTGTATTTCTCGAAATCACCACCGTGGGTTTCCAGATGATCCGCATCGATATTGGTTACAACTGCAATCATCGGCTGCAGCAATAAAAATGAAGCATCACTTTCATCTGCTTCGGCGACGAAATATTTGCCTTCACCCAATTTGGCATTAGTGGCCGCACTGTTCAACTTGCCACCAATTACATAAGTCGGATCTATACCTGCTTCAATTAGCAGGCTTGCAGTTAGGCTGGTCGTGGTGGTTTTACCATGTGTGCCCGCTATCGCAATGCCATACCTGAAGCGCATGATTTCTGCCAGCATTTCAGCGCGTCGAATCACCGGAATACGTAACTCCCGGGCGGCAACGACTTCAATGTTATCTGCGGCAATTGCAGTGGACACCACAACCACTTCTGCATGCTTAACATTGTCCGCAGACTGACCAATCTGAATATTTGCACCCTGTTCACGTAACCGTCGGGTTGCCGCATTTTCCCTGACATCCGAACCGGATATCTGATAACCAAGATTGAGCAGCACTTCAGCAATACCGCACATACCGACACCACCAATGCCGACAAAATGTACATGACGAATTTTACGCATGGGGTGGATTTCAATTAACATCATATCCCCCTGCCAGCAGACAGGCCTCGGCCACCCGCTGTGTAGATTGAGGCATGCCACGCTGACGTGCTTTCTGCGCCATCTGCAAGGCCTGTGGCCGATCAATTGTCTGCAAAACATCCAGTAATGACTCAGTACTCAGGGCCTGCTGCTGAATCAATACCGCCGCACCGACATCGCTCAAATACTTCGCGTTCACTGTCTGATGATCATCGACGGCATAGGGGTATGGAACAAGCACAGACGCTACACCTGCAGCTGCCAGTTCTGCAATCGTCATTGCACCGGCACGACATATCACCAGATCAGCCCATGCATACATAACAGGCATGTCGTCAATGTACTCAAACACCTCTGCATCCACGCCCAGCTGCCTGTAATTGGCGTTGGCCTGATGAAAATTACCCGGTCCTGCCTGATGCCTGATGCTCAATGACTTATTCCTGGCAAGCTGCGCACAGGCCTGCGGCACCACTTCATTAAGGCGGGAGGCTCCCAGGCTGCCACCAAATACCAGAATGCGCAGCGCATCATCACGCTCGGCAAAGCGTTTTTCCGGTTCAGCTATTTCACTGATTTCAGTACGCACAGGATTTCCTACGTGTTCGGCATTTTTCAGGCTACCCGGAAATGCCTGCATAACTTTATTCGCCAGTTTTGCCAGCAAGCGATTACTCATTCCGGCCACCGCATTCTGCTCGTGAATTAATAGCGGCAAACGCAGTAGCCAGGCCATTAACCCACCGGGTGCAGAAACAAAACCGCCCATACCCAGAACGGCAGCCGGTTTACGACGAATTAAAATTCTCGCCGCCTGATAACAGGCAACAGTTATTTTCACGGGCGCCAGCAACAAGGTCGTAACACCCTTGCCACGCAAGCCACTCATGCCCAGCCAGTCAATTTCAATACCTGCTGCTGGAACCAGTCGAGCCTCTATACCCTTGCGCGTACCCATCCATACCACGGGGATACCACGTGCTCTTAATTCATCAGCCACTGCCAGCACTGGATACACATGACCACCTGTACCCCCTGCCATAATCATCACCGGACGCATCACACTATTCATGCGGCCTCCCCGATCAGATCTTTTACGCTTTTGTTTCTCGCCGGACGCGAAACAGCTCGAGTGGATTTCCTGTCTTTGTCCTGCCTGGCTGTGGATACTTTTCTGCTAATCGCCTGCGCTGAAGAACATTCATAGGCTATGCGCAGCAACAGTCCAATGGACATACACACCACAATCAGACTACTTCCACCATAACTCATCAGCGGCAAGGTCAGACCTTTAGTGGGTAACACGCCCATATTAACGCCGATATTGATAAAGGCCTGCAGCCCCAGCCAGATACCAATGCCATATGACAGGTAGGCTGCAAACTGATTTCCACTGGCTTCGGCCTTACGTGCGATCATAAAAGTTTTCAGCACCAGTGCGGTAAACAGAGCAATCACCAGCACAACGCCAGTCAACCCGAGTTCTTCAGCCAGTACCGCAAACAGAAAATCAGTATGCGCCTCCGGCAGGTAAAACAACTTCTGCACACTGCCACCCAGTCCGACGCCAGTCCAGCCACCGGAACCGATCGCGATCAGTGACTGGGTCAACTGAAAGCCGCTATTAAACGGGTCTGCCCATGGGTCAACAAAAGCAGTCAGTCGCTGTAGCCGATAGGGTGAAGAAATCACCAGCAAACTTGCTGCCGCTGTAAATAACGAAATAACCGCGGCAAACTGAATGAAGCGGGCACCAGCCAGGTAGGTCATGCTAAGTACTGTTGCCATGATCACAACCGCTGCACCAAAGTCAGGCTCCAGCAAAAGAAACAGGCATACTGCTCCTACCATAAGCATCGGCTTTATAAAGCCCAGTAAACTGGTGCGTACGCCATCACCGTGACGCACCAGGTAACCCGCGACATAAATCATTAAA
>JBFFND010000421.1:0-2560 GCA_041563375.1 Gammaproteobacteria bacterium
ACGCAGAAGATGCCGAGACTGCAATCGACACCCTCAACAAGGCCGGTGAGCAGGCCTTCCGCCTGGGTGAAATTACCAGCTCCAACGGTGCCGCGGATGTGGTGGTTGAATAACCGCTCTGCGGTTTGATAGTGACACCAGACAGCCACGGTTCCATGCAGACATCACCCCTGAACATAGTCGTGCTGATTTCCGGCAGCGGCAGTAATTTACAGGCCATTATCGATGCCATTGCAGCAGGTCGCCTGCATGCGCGCATCTGCGCGGTGATCAGCAACCGCCCGGGCGTCAAGGGACTGGAGCGTGCCCGTGCGGCAGATATTCCGGCCTACACCCTGGATCACACCGACTTTGCCAGTCGTGAGGAATTCGACCAGCAACTGATACAGCTGATTGACCAGCACCAGACACAACTGGTGGTACTGGCGGGTTTTATGCGCATACTGAGTGATGCCTTTGTTGACCACTACCAGGGACGCATGCTGAACATCCACCCCTCGCTATTGCCGGAATTTCGCGGCCTGAATACCCACCAACGGGCACTGCAGGCCGGGGTTGCACAGCATGGAGTAAGCATTCATTATGTCAGCAATGAACTTGATGGTGGCCCACTCGTCTTACAGGCAGTGATTGATGTCAATCAGCACGACACGGTGGACTCATTGCAGCAACGCATTCACCAGCTTGAGCATGTGATCTACCCCATGGTGATTCAATGGGTGGCAGAAGGCCGTCTCAAGGTGGTGGAGCACCAGGTCTATCTCGACAACAACCCTCTGACAGGCCCGGCAAAATGGATCGACAACCAGCTCATGCTGTAATGCTTACAGCGCTGACCAGAAGCATAATACTGCTGTTCTGTCTGTGTGCCAGCGGCTTTATCCATGCCGACACCACGTCTGAGCTGCCGCCACTACACAAGAGTGTGTACAGCGTAAAAAAATTCGGCACCACACTGGGTGAAATGACAAATGAATTTCGCCGTGAACAGGGCCAGCTGCATTACAGCTCCAGCCTCGAAGCCAGTGGGCTTGCAGCCCTGTTTATAAGCGAACCCATTACAGAACACAGCCTGCTGCGGCAAACCGAAAGCGGTGCCTTGCAGCAGCTCGGCTATACACTGAACAACCCGCAAAAAAAACGTAAAAACGAAAGCATCTCGTTTAACTGGACGACAGCAGATACGGTAAATATCAAGGCAACTTACAGAAATAAGGTCAAGACCATCCGCAGCGAGCCAGACACCTTTTCACGCCAGCTACTGCCGTTATTAATGAGCCGCGACCTGTTACAGAACAGAACACAGAAGCGCAACCAGTTACAGATCGTCGAAAAAGCCAGACTGGAACACTACCACTATCAGTTATTAGGCGAGGAAACACTTCGCTATCAGGGCGAAACCCTGAATACTCTGAAATTCAGAATCGATAAACAGGACAGCGACAGCTACTCCCATGTCTGGCTGGCAGAAAACACCGACTATCTGCCGTTAAAAATCGATCAGTACAAGGGCGACGACCTGCAGGCCAGCCTGCTGCTAAAACACTATACACAAACACAATAGACAACCACCATGACCGAACATTACGACGAAGAAGGTAACCTGATCAGTAAAACCCAGCGCAAGAAAGAATGCGATGAGATGCAGGCACTGGGTGAAAAAATGATTGCACTGGGTAAGGATGAGCTGACACAGATCCATATGGAAGACGAATTGCGCCATGCCATAGAAGAAGCTCAACGCATGAAATCCAATGGCGCACTGAAACGCCAGCGCCAGTTTATCGGCAAACTGATTCGCAATATGGATGCGGAATCACTGCAAACCCAGCTGGATAAAATTCTGCACAGACACGACCTGCACAATGCCGAATTCAAGCGTATGGAAAAATGGCGTGACAGCATGATCGAAGAAGGCGATGACGGCCTGAATGCGTTTATGCAACATTACCCACAGGCGGACCGTCAGTATTTACGCCAGCTGATTCGCAATGTCACCAGGGAACAGAAAAACAATAAGCCACCGGTTTCCTACCGTGCGATTTTCAAATACATCCGCGAAGTTGCCGAGCTGGCGGATAATAACCAGCAAAGCGGTCTATAATCGTAAACGTTTGCACACCGGCATTGAGAGGGTTTTATGGATTTTTCCAGCATCAACAATTATTACGAACACCTGGTGACGGATTACCTTCAGCGCGAAGTCATCCCGGACATGCCAGACCAGCCAGCGGATTTCTTTCTCGATGTCGCCTGCTATGCCCTCAGCAAACTGCCCGCGCGCTATATGCGCCATGAAATTGATATGGCCTTTTATATGCAAAGCGAAGAGCGATTACGCATGCTAGAGGAAGTAAAAACCGCGGTTGATGTTGCCGTTGAATATATCAAGCACAATTTCAATAAAAATCACCGTTACGAGTGAACCATACAAGTCCGCAAATAAACGCACTAAAGTGCTGGAGCACTTTGAACGAGCGAATGCTCGGCCCGAAGGGTGGAGCACAGGATGTGCGGAATAAATAAACGCAAATTTTGTGTAATGGATGATCAAGCATTG
>JBFFND010000422.1:0-2528 GCA_041563375.1 Gammaproteobacteria bacterium
CTGGTTGCTGGGCCTCGATATGGAGGCCGCTTTAGTGCTGGGCGGTGTGCTGGCAATGTCCTCTACGGCCATAGTGATCAAGCAACTTAAGGATCAACAGGAACTGGGGCTGCCCCATGGACGGCTGTCGGTCGCGATTCTACTGTTTCAGGACATTGCGGTTGTGCCTTTCCTCATCCTGGTTGCGGTACTGGCTGAGAGCCAGCAGGGGGCATTGCTCTGGGAACTCTCATGGGCCATGCTGAAGGGCCTGTCAGTCATTGGCTTTATGCTGCTGTTGGGGTGGTGGGTGTTGAGGCCCCTGTTTGCCGCCATCGTATCGGCGCGATCATCCGAGCTCTTTACACTGACCGCATTGTTGTTTGCCATGGCAGCAGCGTGGATTAGCCATTTCGCTGGCCTGTCGTTTGCATTGGGCGCATTCCTTGCCGGCATGATCCTCGGTGAAACCGAGTTCCGTCACCAGATCGAAGCTGATATTCGGCCTTTCCGGGATGTGTTGCTCGGGCTATTTTTTGTTGTCATCGGCATGATGCTGAATATTAGTTTATTGCCTGACATGCTGCACTGGGTATTGTTGCTGGTCCTTGCGATTATCGCTTTTAAGGTCATCCTGATAATGGGGCTTAGCCTGTTATTCGGGTTCTCTCGGGGAATTGGACTACGTACGGGTGTTGTGCTGTGCCAGGCAGGTGAGTTTGGATTGGCATTGCTGACAATCTCACTCAATAGCGAATTGATTGACAGCAATGTTGCGCAGATGGTGCTGGTCGCCATGATTATCAGTATGGGTGTGGCACCATTATTGATTCATTTTAACGGTCGTATACGAAACAGACTGTGTGCCAATGATTGCAACACTGATGTTCTGGATACCTCGAAGCACCCAGTCGTATCGTCCTCGAATATTTCAGACCATATCATTATTGCCGGTTACGGTGATACTGGCCACAACCTTGGACAGTTGTTACAGCAGAAGGGCTTTGATTATGTGGGTCTTGACGCCAACGCTGCACAAGTACACAAGATCAGAAAACAGGGTGACAATGTTAACTATGGTGATGCAAGTAATCAGTTGATTCTCGATTCAGCGGGCCTTTCAAGAGCGCGTGCCGTGGTCATCACTTGTGGTGATGCGGTTACTATCAAAAAAATAATTGAGCAGGTGAAAGCGCTGTGTGCAGATATACCCATACTGGTTTCGGCACGTGATGAAAAAGACGCGGAGTATTTGCTGGATGCAGGTGCTAGTGAAGTAATTTCGCGTAACAGGGAAGCCAATCTTATGCTGGAATCTCATCTGCTACGTCTGTTGGGTGTCCCGTTGGATGACATCGTGATGCGAATGCAAAGTGCATGCTCGAAGCGTTATCCTATGCTTGATGATTTCTTCAGGCGATGAAGTGGCGCATACAGCTTTCTGGACATTGTTGATAATTCATCTACAGGATAATTATTCTAAATTTCAGAAGAAAATACATGAAACAAGCTGAAATCCGTCACGTAATATTATAAAGGCTTTAGTATTTATGAGTGCAAATACGAATAAAAAAATTACCATTGTAGGCAACGGCTTTGCCTCGCTGTTTTTCGTCCAGTATTTTATGGCTTCTCCGGTGTTTCCACTGTTTACGGGTATCTTACGAAAATTATATTCGAAATACGATATTACCGTGATTGGGAATGGGCGTTTCGTCTACTTCCCGTCGATCCCTGAACTTATTATCGGAAAAAAGAAAAAACAGGATCTAATCGTCGATATCAAGCCTTTTCTTAAGCGTAGAAATATCAGATTTATCGAAGGAAAAGTCACCGATATTACCGATGATGGAAGGACAGTTATTGTCAACGGAGAGGCATATAAAAACGATGCCCTGTTTCTGGGGATAGGGCCGGAATTTCTGAAAGATGACATCCGTGGGACAAAACAACATACCTTTTCACCTTGCTATGGACCGGACGACATGGAAGTTTTCCTGCAAAGACTTGCGGCCATGGATGAAGGCATCATCTATCTGGGATTCAAAATCAACAAGGAGGATGGGTTTGTGGCCGGACGAGGCGGCCAGATGTATGAGTGCGCCTGTTTACTGGATTATGCCTTAAAGGAAAGGGGCGTTCGAGACCGATTTGAAATTCACTTTTTTTCTACCGATCTAAGCCCGGGCGATACCGGGATGGTAACGGACAGCATGCAGGCGCGGGGCATCATACTGGATTATGGCTATGAACCTGCTGAATTCGTTGAAGGCGGCATGCTGGATAATGATGGCAGCTTTCGCAAAGCCGATCTCATAATGTATTCACCGGGCATAACCGCTCCAAAGCTGGCGCAGGAATCCTGCCTTCCTGTCACTCAAGGAGGGCATATCGATGCTGACCAATACGGGCAGGTCAGGGGACTTGATCTTGTCTTCGCCAGTGGTGACTGTGCCGGACACGATAGCCCTCCAAAATGGGTTCCACATCAGGCTCACATGGCACAGCTTCGCTCGCAGGCGGCTGCCAGGAACATGCACTCGGTGTTA
>JBFFND010000423.1:0-2525 GCA_041563375.1 Gammaproteobacteria bacterium
ATGGATTATTTTCAAAATCACTTATTTCCTGCTTACGATACTGGGCTGTTAATATGACACTGTCGTTATTTTGATTTGATTGAGTCATGAGGCTTACTCCGAATGCTTGCGTCGGCGCATTTGCGCGATAAATTGATTCTCACTCTCAGCATCTTCATCAGGTTCCTGCTGTTGAGTGATTGTTTTGCTGTCAGATGAAGTGTCAACAATGCCAAGGTTTTCAATCTGATCATAAATCAGTGATTTCAACTCTTTAGCTTTGTTTTCTTTGATATTGCGTAGACGTTCTGCCTTGCTTAACGATGGATCATAATCCTCATCAAAAGACGCGATGGCGTTAGCGACAATTTCTTCCATGTCTTTCTGCCAACCAATGGTTAGCTCTGAAAGATCCATTGTATATTCCGCTTTAATTTCCCGCTCACGTTTTCGCAGCGCCTCAATCTCAACCAGTGATTTTCCGTTAAAGGATTTGCAATGTGGTGCCAGTTCAGCAACATACGACAGGGTTCTTTCAAAAGGAGACCGAATATAAATACGTGACATATCACCCGGGTGATAACAGGCAACCAGCTTTTCTTTCTTAGACTGCGCCTCCAGATACCAGGGCTCTGCCATTAATTGGGGAGACATATAATACATACCCCATTTAAACTGAACTCCTCGACGTGTGACCGTTACATTCTTGTCAGGCAATAAATTTAATAGAGAATATTCATATTTAAATGGACGAGCATCAGCACGCAGGTTTTCTTTTCCCCACTTCCACAGCTCAATGGGTGCGTAAGGGATATTGTCGCTCACCACCTCAGGAAGGGTTTGATAGTCCTTTCTGGGCGTTGCATTCATGATCAGAATACTTCTGATCACAATGCCTGCAATCTCTTCAACAGTGAGCTTTGCATCCAGTCGATAATCCTGACTACCACGCACCTGAAAATCTGGCTCGACAAAACCAGGCACATACGGACCTAATGTCGCATGCACCGTTCGAAATGATCGCTCAACCACACCTTTTGCATCTCCCCGATACGGTGCAGCATTTTCCAGCTCAATCCCAAATGCAGACACTAACCTGTCAGCGATTTTGGATTCCATCTCACCGCGATCACCTAACAGCTTTAGCGGCATCTCTGAGACTGGCCACTCTTCTGGCTCAATTTCTATTCCATAACGGCCACAGAATGACACTTTATCTTCAACCGCATTCAGCAGTGCCATTGCCGCGCACATCCAGCTGGGTGCTTCCAGACCTACATAGCAACCAACGATCATGCGACTAAACACATCAACGACTAGATACAACGTTGGACGACCAACAATTTTATTCCGGTCAAATCTTGACACTGCGTAGATATCGATAATAGTTGCATCGATCTGATAGCGGCTACCCGGTCCACTCACTTCATTTTGAGAGCTGTTCAGAAGCGGTCTAAGTTTTTTATCAAAGAGACGAACACCATGTCGGCGTATCAGCTTTGCCGGTAAATTATTCTCCTGATGATAGTGATAACAAAATTGCTCAAACGTAGGCACCTGATCAGGCTTCACGATCTCAACACAATTACGTCCACTTTCTGTACGAGACAGCTTTACTTCATCTGGAAAACAATTCCCCAGCATCCAGTCATAAGCTGTTCTAAGATAGCTCTTTCTCGATGATAGGAATTTACGCGATACAGCCACACGAATATGCCTAAGAACCTGTTCATCAACATTAATACCTGAACCCGGTGATATTGACCGTGGACGCCCACGCTTTTTTTCTGAAATTGCTTTAGGTTTACCACGACAACCACAATTTCCATATTGCGGTATTAAAGCATTGGAAACACCACCACGTTGAAAATAGCGACGTAAGTTTTTGTAATAGGTCTGTCGTGTTCCTCCCTGTTTCTGAATGGCGTCCTTAACCAGCTGCGCACGTCCTTTAGCTGAGAAAATCGCTGGCTCTTTTTTTACCAATGATGAAATTTGTGTCCAGGCCGAGTCACGTATACGACGTTCAGCCTCACTTAACTCATCCTCACTGGGTAATACATTCAGAATAGGATCATCAACCAGATGTATTTCTCGATTTACAAACTCATCAATTAAATCTGATCGACTTCTTAATTCAGGCCAGGCACGTGAGTCATCAACATCAATCACCCAGACCATTTGTTCGCTACCATGCGCCCATAAGACTCTAAACATAGATCCATCAGGTGTACTGAAAACGGTATTTTTTTCTAACGCCATATCAGCACACCTCACTCATTAAACTGAACGACGACACAGGACGCTGTTCGAAAATTTGTGAGTCGTACATATCCGTGACTAATTGTTTGTGGGCAATTAGGTGCTTGGCTGCAATTAAGGTCGTGCCGTAATTAGCGCTTAGAAGCTCATCGATACTGCGGCAGGATTCTCCCAGAGTCATTTCTGATCTGGCACCAACAAGCTCAATAACCATGGCAATGGCATCCTGGTAGATGTCCGAGTGGCTTCCAGAAAAACCCGTAAGATCAAGAAAGCCTCGTACC
>JBFFND010000424.1:0-2521 GCA_041563375.1 Gammaproteobacteria bacterium
GAAGTAAAAGATAAGCTTGGTAGTGTTGCTTTATGGCTAAGAGAGCATGGCGTAGATATTAAAGTCATTGAGGTTAATGTTTATAAGGAGAAGGGGAGTTTCTTTTTACAGCCTAAGTTGATTGTGCCTTTAAGTGTTAGTCGTTTTGAAAGTGTTGGCAAGGGTGTTGTATCAAGTGGGACAAAGCTTTGGTTAACTGATGGCAGAAAATGGCATCTTGATAAGCGATGTAGTACTAAAACAAAAAAATTATTGTTACGCTTAGATGAAATCATTAGAGAAAATATTGATGTAGATGGGCCTAGTTGGAATCAGAAGTTATATGTTGCATATAAAGTGAGTAATTTATCTTGGCCTATCATTCAAACACAAGCAGGAATGCTAAGACTGAAGATAAATGTTCCTAAGAATAGTTATAATCAAAAAGAACTAGCGGAACGACTTGGTGTCGAGGAGTTTAATCTTGATGAGTCATTGTCAGATAAGC
This sequence comes from Gammaproteobacteria bacterium, assembly GCA_041563375.1. Taxonomy (GTDB): domain Bacteria; phylum Pseudomonadota; class Gammaproteobacteria; order SZUA-229; family SZUA-229; genus SZUA-229. Next base: position 488 of record JBFFND010000424.1, read on the forward strand.
TAGGCTTGCCTAGTTCCATACTAGTAGCCCCTCAAAATGATAAAAAAGATCGTGTCGTATTGCGAATAAAAGATGACTATGATATTGAGGATTCTAGGCTAGTTGAGTTCCTTACCGAAGCCTATGGAAAATACTTTAATTAAAATATTTTCTCATTATTATGTATTATTTATATGTAATTTCTAAAATAAGTGGGGACAGATCAAAGCTTTCAATAGTACTATAATGTATTAAGCATATTTTGCTTCAACATCCTATCCCTATCTAATCTATAATGGATTATGAATGAATTTTAAATCATGGCTAATCCACATCGGTAAATCTGAGCGTTCAGCTAAAAGCTATGCTGGCGCAATCTCAGGTGTTATGTCCGCCTGGGCCAAAGGAGCTGGTTTAGTGACTGAAAGCTTATTAGAAATTCAAGATTATAGGGTTCTGCAACAGGTTTCATCGTCACTTGTGGAGCAGGTTATCTTCATACAAAGAAATACCAAAGGCAATGGCATGTACAGTGCGGCCTTGAGAAACTATGAAGACTACTTGCGCGATATTACGGGTGAAGAATTAGCGGAAGATCTTGAAGCTATCATTCAGGATGACGCCATACCCACCACTGAAAAATCGACCTTCTTTAATGCGCGGGTAGGCCAAGGCAAGTTTCGAAAAGCTTTGATCGATCAATGGCAAGGCTGTGCGGTTACAGGGTTTTCAGACACGCGATTTTTAGTCGCCTCGCATATCAAGCCCTGGAAAGCCTCGAATCATAAAGAACGCTTAGATCCCTATAATGGTTTATTGTTGCTGCCGAATTTAGATAAGGTATTTGATTTAGGTTATATCAGCTTTAAAGAAACCGGCGAGATATTGATTCATGATGACTTGGAAGAGCATGCGCTTTTGGGTGTGAGCCCGTCATTAACAGTCAAGCTGGATGATCAGCACCAGGAGAATATGGATTACCATCGCAGGCAAGTGTTCAAGCACTAGCTTTCACCCCGCATTACACAGCCAATTCTAAATTCCACCAGCTGTGATAAAATCACTACTTTGTGTGTGGCCAATACCGAGCAGTAACCAGCCATAATCCCCCCTATCTGTCTGAAATATATAGAAATATTCTGTATATCTGCTTTATGGGTCGTTTCTGCGGCCTGGCCACACACGGCTGTGTGTCCGGTTTTTATCGTCTGCTTTGATCTGGCCCGTGTTTCTGGCCGGGCGCTGCGATAACCCGGGCATTGTGTCAATCTTCCAAGAGTTGTGGTTAGTGAAGTCTGCTGTCGTTGTTCCTGCCGCTGAATCCGGTTTTGATTCAAGTATCAACCAGTTCAAGCTGCGTGTTCTTTATTCGGTGATGCTGATTGCCGCGGTGTTTTCGCTGCTGTTCGGCCTGCTCAGTGACCTGGGTATCAATGATATAGGCCCGATTCAGTCCAGGGTTGATTATGTGTATTCGTTTGTCAGCCTTGTACTCATGGGCTTGTTGTACAAACGCTGTATGCATTATCGGCATATTGCCTGGGCATTCCTGGCGACGTCCCTGCTGGTGTTTAGCTCGGCCCTGAGTTTTGTGCCGCAGGATGAGTTTCGCATTATCTGGTTTTACTTCCTGATTTACGTCACCTATATCCTGCTGGGTACCCGTGCAGGGGCGCTGATGTCTGTCGCCACCTTGCTATGCATTGTTAGCTGTAATGCCTTGCTGGATTTACAGCTCTCCGAGACGGCGATGATGACTGCGGTGCTGGGCCTGCTGATTGCCAGCCTGCTTAATTATGTCTATACGGTACAGATGGAGCGTTACGAGTCGCAGCTTAAAAGCACCATTGAGCAACTCGATTCCGCGCTGGAGGAGGCGAAAGCGGCGGATAAGACCAAGAGCCTGTTCCTGGCCAATATGAGCCATGAAATACGCACACCGATGAATGGCGTAATGGGGATGACCCAGGCGATGTATGGTACCAACCTGGATGAAGAACTCTACGGTGAGGTAACACCGGAAAATTTCTTCAATACAGAGGAGGAGATCCTTGC
>JBFFND010000425.1:0-2512 GCA_041563375.1 Gammaproteobacteria bacterium
CTGATTACTGCAGCTGCTATTATTGCAGCAATCACACTCCTTTATGCCATTCCGCAAACCAAAGTCAGTTACAATATTGACAGAACCATCACCAGCCTGAGCAATTATGCTGGAAGCGAAATAACCTCAAATGCACGAGCCACCTCTGTTGGCACACGCCTGGAAATGTGGCAGGCAGCCTGGACGATGTTTAAAGAAAACCCGGTAACAGGCATAGGCTGGGGCAACTATATGGAACAGGCAAACCAGCAGGTAGAACAGGGCCTGCGAAACCGCTCAGCCGCATACTTCCCTCACCCGCATAATCAATATCTTTCTGCCCTTGCAAATGGCGGACTTATCGGCTTTTCAGCGTTACTAATATTACTAACAGTTCCATCTTTGATATTTATACGACAAATAAAACATTCCAAATCCAGTGAAATACACCGCCTGGCCCTGGCCGGCATACTATTGCTAGTTTCATATATGGTGTTTGGTCTCTCAGAAGCGATTCTAGAGCGTTCACGACCGGTTAATTTCCTGGCTTTCTATTTAGCTGTATTTATGGCCGCAATTTATGCACAACAAAAGCAACCATCACAACACAAAGCACCTGTACGAAAGCACAGTCTATCAGTTACCATTATTACCAAGGACGAGGAAGACAGAATCGAGGCGTGCCTGAAGTCAGTTGCAGGCTGGGCTGATGAAATCATTCTGTTAGATAGTGGTTCAGGCGATAAAACTGTTTCTATTGCCAGGCAATATACTGATCTTGTATATGAAACTGACTGGCCTGGCTATGGAAAACAGAAACAAAGAGCACTTGAAAAAGCAACCTGTGAATGGGTACTGTCGATAGATGCTGATGAGAGAGTCACTGAAGAACTGAGAAACGATATTGATGAAGCCCTTAGCAACAATTCACCTGAATTTATAGGTTACAAAACACCCTGGGCGGTTATGCTATTCAATCATAGAATGGATTTTGGTCGCAGCGCACGTGCACCGTTACGGCTATTTAAAAGAACCGAAGCTCACTTCACTGATTCGGACATCCATGAGCAAATCATCCTGTCAAACCCCAAAAGCACAGGAAAACTGAATGGAAGGTTACTGCATTACACCCACCGTGATTTCGGCCACGGCCTCATAAAAAGCGCCAGCTATGCATGGCTAAGCAGCCAGAAGTACTATGCAGAAAACCGTTGGGGTGGCGGCCTTATTGGTGCCACGCTGCGTAGCATATGGTGCTTCATACATATCTATATATTCAGGCTGGGCATGCTCGATGGAGCGGCAGGATTTTTATCTGCAGTCAACTATTCACAGAACTCGTTTAATAAATACGCAGGCTTGTGGAGCTTAAGGCACAGAAAAAACAGGCCTGAACAATAAGATCTATTCACAATTTGAAGTAATGCATCTTTTTACGCATCTGGATTTTCCGCCATAGGTTAAGCGGCTTTTTTTTCAGCCCGGAATAGCCTTTTGCAACAAAATCATCGACAGCCTGCAGTACTCTCTCAGATGACCGGCCATCATCGTAGTCATGTAATTTAGAAACGTAAGCCTTGGCCGCCTCAAGCAATTCATCTGGCTTCGACAGCGCACGTGCGATTGCTGACTCAACTTGATCAACATCCTCCACATTTAGCAGATGTCGTCCGGGTGCTTTATTTTTGTAAGTCACTAATGGTTTATTTAACAGCATAAACTCCAGTGCTATTGATGATGTATCACACAGCATGACATCTGCGGCTTGTAAAAGTGGCAATACATCATAACTACTATCTACATATGTAAAATCATCACTCTGCAATGACCTGTATTGATCAACAATGTGTTCTGGCATCTTGGGGTGCAGGGTTACTAACCAGTGCCACCTTGATGACCTGGAAATATTTTTTATCGTCTCAAACAGGTATGGTGCAGATGTTAACGACGGACTGAATGTGGATGCATAAAAAACGATTGGCTTGTCAATGTTCTGTTTGTTTCTCAGATCATCAAAAGGACTCGGTTCCCTTAATTCAGGCCTGAACAATGGGTCGAGTTTGGGCCAGCCTGTTTCTGCCACTCTAAACGTCTGGTATTTATCAGCCAGGCTCTGGAATTTTGATGTTATGGCAGGCGCATGAGTACAGTACAGATCAAACAAGCCTCTTATCCTGTAATGCCCCTTTTTCCCCGTCTCATCGTTTGCCAGACCATGAAACACTTCCACTTTTATACCTGGAAAAAAATCAGGCACCCAGTTTCCTGGCACAAAGACAGCGACAGGATTGTATTCCTTCACTTCGGCAACGGTATAAAGCTGCTTCTCATCAGCTTTAAGATATTTATCGTCCGCCCCCTGGATAAACCAGGCAACCTCATCACCTCTTGCCCTGATTGCCTTCTGCAACGGCCTCAGTATAGAGTATGAGTAAAGATGGTTAACGAAAAAAAGATAATGACGCATAGTCTGTGCCGATAAATAATAAGCTTATATTCGAAAGCCGAACTAACCCGATTCCGCTAGACATCA
>JBFFND010000426.1:0-2505 GCA_041563375.1 Gammaproteobacteria bacterium
AGGATGTGCGGTATTTCGCGAGAGGCACTCGACAGTCGTTAGTCCTGGGTCATTAGTCGTTAGTCTGACGGGTGATACTGGCTAAACGGAGGATTCGCCCAACCTGATGCTGGCCTTATAAAACTTGCGTGTATTGGTGGGGCAAAGCAGTTTAAGGTGTTTATTTGCTGGATGCGCAAAGAGTGATGACCTGATTAATAAAGTAGGTTACACTTTGCGGCTTGCATATTGCTATGCAAAATCAAAAGTCCATGATTTATAAGGTTTTTTAAGGTTTGGAGACATCTAAGGTGGAAATGACCGGTGCAGAAATCGTTGTTCAGAGCCTGATTGAAGAAGGCGTTGAGCACCTGTTTGGTTATCCTGGGGGGGCGGTATTGCATATATACGACGCGCTCTACAAGCAGGACAAGCTGCAGCATATACTGGTGCGCCATGAGCAGGCGGCAACCCATGCTGCAGACGGCTATGCGCGCAGCACAGGCAAGCCCGGTGTGGTGCTGGTGACCTCCGGCCCCGGTGCAACCAATGCAGTGACCGGCATTGCCACTGCCTATATGGACTCTATCCCCATGGTGGTGCTGACCGGCCAGGTGCCCCGTGCACTGATTGGTAATGATGCCTTCCAGGAAGTCGACTCGGTTGGGATTACCCGTCCGGTGGTAAAACACAATTTCCTGGTGGAGGATATCACTCAGCTGGCGGAAACCATCAAGAAGGCCTTTTATGTGGCGACCACCGGTCGCCCGGGGCCTGTGGTGGTGGATATTCCCAAGGATATCACCACCCATAAAATCGAATTTGTCTACCCGCGCGAAATCAAGATGCGCTCCTATAACCCGGAAATTCCTTCCATCACCGGCCTGAGCGCGCAGCTCAAACAGGCTTATGAGCTGATTATGGAAGCCAGGAAGCCGATGATTTACACCGGCGGTGGGGTTATTCTGAGTAACGCGAGCGAACAGCTGGTTAAATTTTCCCAGTTGCTGGGTGCGCCGGTCACCAATACCCTGATGGGGCTGGGTGCCTACCCGGCAAACGACAAACAGTTCGTCGGCATGCTGGGTATGCACGGTACCTATGAAGCCAATATGAGCATGCATCACAGTGATGTGCTGATTGCGATTGGCGCGCGCTTTGACGACCGGGTAACGGGCAATCTGGAAAAATTCTGTCCCGATGCGCGCATCGTGCACATTGATATTGACCCAGCTTCAATCTCCAAAAATGTTAAGGTCGATGTGCCCATTGTAGGTGATGTGGGTGAGGTGCTGGATGAGCTGATCAAATTGATTGAAGCCTCGGATCAGCGCCTGGAAAGCGGTGCACTGAGTTCATGGTGGCAGCAGATTGATGAGTGGCGGGCACAGGACTGCCTGAAATACAACGCGAATACCGGCACCATCAAGCCACAGTATGTGATCCAGAAACTGCATGAAGTCACCGAAGGTAATGCGTTTGTCACCTCCGATGTGGGGCAGCACCAGATGTTTGCGGCGCAGTATTACGGTTTTAATAAACCGCGCCGCTGGATTAACTCCGGTGGTCTGGGCACCATGGGCTTTGGTCTGCCCGCGGCGATGGGTGTACAGCTGGCGCACCCCGGTGCACAGGTTGCCTGCGTGACCGGTGAAGGCAGCATCCAGATGTGTATTCAGGAGCTATCAACCTGTTCACAATATAATCTGCCGGTAAAGATCATTAACCTCAATAACGGTTACCTGGGCATGGTGCGTCAGTGGCAGGAGTTCTTCTACGAAAAACGCTATGCCAGTTCCTATATGGAGTCACTGCCGGATTTTGTTGCGCTGGCTGAAGCCTATGGTCACGTTGGCATGCGCATCGACAAGCTGGAAGATGTGGTGCCTGCGTTACAGGATGCCTATGGCAAGTATAAAGATCGTGTGGTGTTTATCGACTTTATGATCGACCGTGAAGAAAACGTTTATCCTATGATTCCTGCGGGTGCGGGGCTTAACGAAATGATTCTGATTTAGTATGAAAAAGCACATAATATCCCTGTTACTGGAAAATGAATCGGGTGCACTGTCACGCGTCGCCGGCCTGTTTTCTGCGCGCGCCTACAATATCGAATCGCTATCGGTTGCGCCCACAGATGACGAAACCCTGTCACGCATGACCATCGTCACTTCCGGTACCGATGAAATCGTCGAACAGATACAGAAACAGCTGAACAAGCTGGTTGATGTGGTCAAGCTAATTGACCTGACCGAGTGTGCACACATTGAGCGTGAACTGATGCTGGCAAAAGTCGATGCCACCGGCGAAGCACGGGACGAAGTGAAGCGCCTGGTTGATATTTTCAACGGCAATATTGTCGATGTGACCGAGACCACCTATACGGTTGAGCTGACCGATAGTGGCGACAAGCTGGACAGTTTTCTGGCCTCACTGTCCACAATCAAGATCCATGAAGTGGTGCGCTCCGGTGCAATCGGTATATCCAGTGGCGACAACATACTTGCCTGTTAATTTATTCATTTA
>JBFFND010000427.1:0-2504 GCA_041563375.1 Gammaproteobacteria bacterium
AGTAAATATCGACAGTTCATTTTGCAGGTTATCAAACTGTGCAGTTAATACCAGCTCATCAGGCAGGCCGGCATCACGTTTGATAATCACATTGTCGTAGAGCTGCACACGGTTCTGGTCCTGGTAGTAGATGGCACGGTCCGCCTGAATGCTGAACAGTTTGTCCTGCTGGCGAAATAAAATCACCGGTTGTTCCAGTTCCGCCAGATTGTCTTCCTTGTAATGCAGCATCTTTCGCGCCTTCAATACATGTTCTGCCTTACCCTTCGGGTTCATCTGGGTGATGATAAAATCATGCATAAAAGAGTCGGCGAGTTGTTTCTGGCTTTCCTCGGTAACCTCCGGTGTTTGCTGGCTGTCTTCCTGTAACCACAGGCTGATAATGCCGATTACGATCACTATAACCAGTGTAATATAGGTGCGCATGTTTTAAGCCAGGTGTGCTTTGATCATAATCGGTTTGTGACTTGTGTCTGTGGTTTATACCGTTTGGGCAGACCGCTGTTATTTCTGTTTTGTGGTGATATACGACTGCAGCATATCGTCCAGTACGCCGCGGGCTTCCAGAATCAATTCACACACATCACGTCCCGCGCCGCAGCCACCGTTGTGATCGGTAATCCAGTGCGCGTGTTTTTTTACAAACGGGTGGCCATCCTGTACGCAAATTGCCAGACCCACCTGGGTCATCACCGGCAGGTCCACCACATCATCACCCACATAGGCAATTTCCTCGTGGCTCAGGCCGGTTTCTTCCAGCAGTGCGAGATAGGCAGGCAGCTTTTCCCGTTTGCCCTGGTAAATCCGGCTGATGCCCAGATCCTGCGCGCGGTGTTTAACCACCTCTGACTGGCGTCCGGTGATAATGGCAACTTCGACGCCGGCATCCTGTAGCATGCGCAGGCCATGGCCATCCTTGGAGTTGAAGGCCTTGTACTCCTGGCCATCATCACCGATAAACAGTGCGCCGGTGGTGAGTACCCCGTCAATATCAAAAATCACCAGCTTTATTTTTCTGGCTTTTTGCAGAATATCTTGCATTACACAGTTCCTTGAAACATCAAAGCTAAATTACACCGGCGCGTAACAGGTCGTGCATATTGAGTGCGCCGATTAAGGTGTTGTGCTGGTCCACCACCAGCATCGCGTTAATTTTGTTTTGCTGCATTATCGTCAATGCCTCAGCGGCGAGGATATTGGCGGGGATAGTTTTGCAGTTGGCGGTCATTACCTCTTTGACCGACGCGGTGTGTACATCAATGTTTTTGTCCAGTGTGCGGCGCAGGTCACCGTCGGTGTAGATGCCCAGTACCTGTTGCTGTTGATTGACAATCGCGGTCATGCCCAGCCCCTTGTCGGTGATTTCCAGCAGTGCATCGCGCAGGCTCGCCTGCTCCGGCACGTGAGGGATTCTGTCACCGGTGTGCATAATGTCGCTGACGTGCAACAACAGGCGTCGTCCCAGGCTGCCGCCCGGGTGGGACAGGGCAAAATCTTCCTGGGTGAAGCCGCGCGCGTCCAGCAGTGCCACCGCCAGTGCATCACCCAGCACCAGTGCTACGGTGGTGCTGGAGGTGGGGGCAAGCCCCAGTGGGCAGGCTTCTTTTTCCACCGCGGCATCCAGGTTGATGTCGGCTTCTGTTGCCAGCGTGGAGTGCTGTTTTCCAGTGATGCTGATCATCGGTACCTGCAGACGTTTGATAATCGGCAGTATGGTAAGAATTTCGCCGGTTTCGCCGGAGTTGGACAGCGCCAGTACCACATCTTTTGGGGTGATCATGCCCAGATCGCCGTGACTGGCCTCACCGGGGTGCACAAAAAATGCGGGGGTGCCGGTGCTTGCCAGGGTGGCCGCAATCTTGTTGCCGATGTGTCCCGATTTACCCATGCCGGTGACGACCACGCGGCCTTCGCAATTCAGCATCAGTTCGCAGGCTTTGACAAAATCCTGGTTGATGCGGTCGCGCAGTGCATCGATTGCGGCCAGTTCGGTTTCAATCACTGCCAGACCCAGCTGGCGGGTCTGTTCGGCATTGATCGGTTTATGCGGGTTGTTCTGATTCACATCTTATCCAGTTGGTTCGGCCCGGTTAATCCCGGCAAGGTTAAATGGCCATTAGCGTATGGCACTAAAATATAGGATTAGCTGATAAGCCGCAAATGCTGCCAGCAGGCTCGCGCCCTTGAACCGGCTGATATAGCCCTTGCGTTTATGACCATAGGCCATCAGAAACAGCACAATGGTGAGAATAACCATAATCAGCAGGTCGCGGATGAGTACGCCATCATCCAGCAGGGCGGGTTGCAACAGCCCGGCAATGCCCAGTACACCGAGTATATTAAACATGATTGAGCCGATGATATTGCCCAGTGCAATATCATGTTCACCCTTGCGTGCGCTGACAATGGAGGCTGCCAGTTCCGGCAGGCTGGTGCCGATGGCGTCGATGGTCAGGCCAATCACCAGGTCGCTGACACCGAAGAAACCGGCGATATTAACCGCG
>JBFFND010000428.1:0-2503 GCA_041563375.1 Gammaproteobacteria bacterium
CCCTGCTGCACAATGTCATTAAACTCGATGTTCAGGCTGGCACGGGCAATGCCGTCGGCCAGCAGTGCGGCGACTACAGGCGAACGTTCAAGCATGTCGATTTTGCAGCCCAGGCAGGCCAGCACATAGCTGTCCTTGCCCAGACCAGCGGTGGCATCAAGCACATGGGGTAGTGGTTTACCCTGTTTTATGCCGACGGCTTTGGCAATGGTCTGTCCGCGGCCGCCACCGTATTTCTTACGGTGACCCAGTGCGCCATGAATAAAATCCACAGACAGTTGCATCTTTTGCGCTAAATCCAGCAGTTCCAGCTGCATTTCATTAAAATTCAGCGCCAGCTGGCTTCTGCATTTGCTCAGGTTAAGGCAGGGCAGTTGCAGCGATTCGGCAAGTGCCTGTGCCTCGCTCTGGCGGGCAGGGTGGCTGTAGGTAATGGAAATCAGTGCTGCATCGGCGGGCTTCATAGCTTTTAAGTGTAATCATTTTGGGCCGGATTGTGTATCATTACGCCCCATCATTTGCCTGCAGGCTGTTTTCAATGGCAGTCTCAACCACAAACCCAGCGAGCACAGTATGAGTGAGCACACCTATATCATCGGTAAAGACCGGGACCTTGAATCGTCCATCGAGACGATGCAGCGTAAACTGAAGGAGCTGGATATCGAAGTGGAAGAAGCCTCCTGGTTGAACCCGGTACCCGGTGTGTATTCGGTGCACATTCGCGACAGGGACTGCGGCCTGATGTTTACCAACGGCAAGGGCGCCAGTGCCAAGGCCTGCCTGGCCAGTGCGCTGGGTGAGTACTTCGAACGCCTGAGCTGCAATTATTTCTTTGCGGATTTCTACCTGGGTGAGGAATTTGCAAAAGCCGAGTTCGTACATTATCCCAATGAAAAATGGTTTGCTATCGAGGATAGTTCAGAGCCGCTGGATAAAATGCACGCCGAGCTGATGGATAAAACCCTGTGGGATTATTACGACCCGGATCGTGTGCTGACGCCACAGCATATTATTGATACCAACTCCGGTAGCGGTGAGCGCGGTATCTGTGCTGTGCCCTATGTACGCCAGCGTGATCAGAAAACCGTGTACCTGCCGGTGAATATTATCGGTAACCTGTATGTCAGTAATGGCATGTCGGCGGGCAATACGCAGAATGAAGCACGGGTGCAGGGTTTGTCCGAAGTGTTCGAGCGCTATGTCAAAAATAAAATCATTGCCGAAGGCATCTGCCTGCCGGAAGTGCCTGAGGCTGTGCTGGATCGTTTCCCGGCAATCAAAAACTCTATTCAGGAGCTGCAAAGTCACGGCTATTATCTACGCATTGCAGATGCATCACTGGGTGGCAAGTTCCCGGTGATGAGTGTCACCCTGATCAATCCAAAAGACGGTTCGGTATTTGCATCCTTTGGTGCACACCCCTGCTTTGAAGTGGCACTGGAACGTACTGTCACCGAGTTGTTGCAGGGTCGAAGTCTGGACCAGCTGGATGGCTTTCAGCCGCCGTCATTCGATCTGGATGAAGTGGCCGACCACCATAACCTGGAAACTCATTTTATCGATTCCAGCGGGTTGATTGCCTATGACTTTTTCAAACGTACACCGGACTATGAATTTGTCGACTGGGATCATAACGGCACCACCGAGGAAGAGTTTGCCTATTGTTGCGAGCGCATTCACGAGCTGGACTTTGATATCTATATTGCCGATTACAATCATCTGAATGTATATGCCTGTCGCATTATTGTGCCTGGTATGTCGGATATTTATCCGGTGGATGATCTGGAATGGAGCAATAACAATGAAGGTGCATTGTTTCGCGAGGAAATTTTATCGCTGAAGCACCTGGATAAGGAACGATGGCTGGATATCCTGCAGCGCCTGGAAGAAGGTGGCTACAATGACGTGCAACGGGTGGCGGAATTTATCGGTGTGGCACCGGACGCAGGCACCGCCTGGGCCAGCCTGCGCATTGGTGAGCTCAAGGCGATGCTGTGCCTGGCGGCAGGTGATTATGAACAGGCACAGGAATGGAACGACTGGTGTCTGCACATGGGACAACTCAGTGATCAGCGTTTGCGTTTTTACCGTGCACTGCAGGCGCTGCTGCAAATCAAATTGCATCAACAACGCAGTTATGAGGATTACACTGACAGTTTAAATTTAATGTATGGTGAAGATACCATTGCTGACGCGATTGCCTTACTGGAAGGTGATGACAACTTTTATGGCCTGCACAGTCCCGGTTTAAGCCTTGAAGGGTTTAGTACACATCAGAAATTGTTGCAGGGCTATGCCAAATTGCATAGGGCCAAACAGCAGAACTGGGTTTAATTACGGCTGCAGTTTTTAGTGTGCCGTGTACTTTAATACTGACTGAAATACTGAATTAGCTCATGCCCGTGATTCGAGCAGTTGCGAAATATCAACTGATCTGCATTGTCGATTGACTTATGCGGTCTGCTTGCATATAAACAGTCTGATATGAATTCACAAGTTGAAC
>JBFFND010000429.1:0-2451 GCA_041563375.1 Gammaproteobacteria bacterium
CCACAGCCGGAAGGTCCCAGCAATGTGAAAAATTCGCCCGCCTCAATCTGCAGGCTGACTCTGTCCAGCGCGTTAAAGCCGGCAAAGTTACGTGAGACTTCTCTGATTTCTAGCAACTCGCATTGATCTCCAAAGTTGCGTTGGCGCTGGGGGATTGGTTACGCCAGAACCGGGTGCCAGGACCGGATGGTGAGGCCGGGGATTTCGCGTATTTTTAATCCACAATCGCCTGCGGTCAATTAAATTTTCACAGTTTGTTAATATCTTTTCACATCTTCTACTGGCACCTCTTGACTCGTTAAATCCATGGCGCGCTGATCTTTGTGAACAGACGTTCGCTGCCGGTTTACAGTGCAGGGCTCAGTTCAGTCAGCCGGTTTCAGAACCGTGTTGTCTGGCCTGGGCCGCCACCCGCTGACAGGTCATATTACTGTGCGCTAGCCTGCATAAATTGAAGGTCAGCTCGAGCCAGCCTCAGGGTGCTGTGCTGGCGAACGTGGCTTATATTAATAAACATAATAAAAACAGTTGTTTATGTTCAGTCTGCGGGTGTGTTTTCAGGCCGCAATATTTTTGTAAAAAAGCTTGATTTTTGAGTTATGAAGACTAGAATTGCGGCCTTTATAGTAGACCCAGAGTATTTATGGCTAGCCATCTGTAGCGTTGTTTTCAGGCCTCAAGGAGCTTGGATGCAACGCGTAACCTTTTAACGCTGAACTTATACAAGCTCTCTTAACATTAGAGGAATACTGAATGCATATTGCTGCACCTGTTGAGGTGGAACTCGACGACACTCCTACAGCGGACGTGGGCCGTTGCAACGACAACATTGCTGACGTCACAACGGCCCAGACAAAATCTGCTGCACAAGCACAACCACTTCAACTGGACGAAGCCAAAGACCATTTTATTCAGCGTAACGGCGTTGAGTTTGCGGGCACCCATCTGTTGCTGGATCTCTGGGGCGCAAGTCACCTGGATGATATCGAGCGTATGGAACAGGCGATGCGTGACATCGTAACGGCCTGTGGCGCAACCCTGCTGCATATTCACCTGCATCATTTCAGTCCCAGCGGCGGCGTGTCCGGCGTTGCGGTACTGGCGGAATCCCATATCAGTGTGCACACCTGGCCGGAGCGTGATTACGCGGCCTTCGATGTATTCATGTGTGGCGACGCCCAGCCTGAAAATGCCATGCCCATATTAAAGCGTGCCTTCCTGCCACACCGTCTTGAGGTGTGTGAACAGCTGCGTGGTCGCGTTCAGGAATGAAAACCTTTACCGAGACATTGTACGATGCCTATGGTCAGGAGTTTGCGGTTGATAAAATCTATTTTGAAAACAAGACCGCACACCAGCACCTGATCATTTTTGAAAACGCCAACTTCGGTCGGGTGATGGCGCTGGATGGCATTGTACAGACCACCGAAGCCGATGAATTTATCTACCACGAAATGCTCACCCATGTGCCACTGATGGCCCATGGTGAAGCACGACGTGTGCTGATTATCGGTGGCGGGGATGGCGGCATCCTGCGCGAGGTGTGCAAGCACGCCTCGGTGGAGCACATTACCCAGGTGGAGATCGACGCCCAGGTGATCGAGATGTGCAAGGAATACCTGCCACGTCACAGCGCCGGTGCCTACGATGACCCGCGGGTGAATATTGTGGTGGATGATGCCGCCAATTTCGTGCGCGAATGCGGTGAGCAGTTTGATGTGATTATTTCCGACAGCACCGACCCCATCGGTCCCGGTGATGTGCTGTTCACCTCTGATTTTTATCAGAACTGCAAACGTTGCCTGAAAGAAGGTGGCGTGCTGGTTGCGCAGAACGGCGTGGCCTTTATGCAGCTTGACGAGGTCACCACGACCGCGCGACGCATGCAGAACCTGTTTACAGACCAGTCCTTTTATAGCGCGGCAGTGCCGACCTATATTGGCGGTATTATGACCTTTGCCTGGGCAACCGATAATTCGGCATTGCGATGTGCAAATGTTGACAAAATTGCGGAACGATTTAGTAAAGCGGATATCAAATGTCGCTACTATAATCCGGCAATACACGTGGCCAGTTTTGCGCTGCCACAATATATTATCGATGCACTAAATGAGGTGTGCCAAAGCTAATGACACGTATTACCATTGAACGCGCTGAAAAAGCCCAACAGTATCAGGATCTGCTCCAGCAACACGGGGCACCGCTGCTGGTGCTTGACTGCGCACAACTGGTTAAACAATATGAAGACCTGTCTTCAGCACTGCCCGGTGTAGAGCTGTTCTATGCCATTAAATCACTGCCCCATGCGGCGGTGATACAGACCCTGAAAATGCTCGGCTCAGGTTTTGATATCGCAACCACCGGCGAAATTGAAATGTTGCGTGAAGAAGGGGTTAACCCGCGTCATACCATACACACCCATCCGATTAAACGTGACAGGGATATCCGTGA
>JBFFND010000430.1:0-2442 GCA_041563375.1 Gammaproteobacteria bacterium
CATTCAGCACATTCGCAATATTGGTTTCACCAAAGAATGGTAATTTCCACCTAGTCCAGTACTGGTCAAATGCATTTGTTGGGTGTTCATGCTCAATAGCTGGCGACCAGCCATTCGCAACAATGTATGCAACCTGCTTCTGAACTTCTTCAGCAGTCAACTTTGGCAGGAAGCCAAATGTTTCGAGTGTCTGGCGAGTATGGTAATCACCGGTAGTTTCAGTATTCATTATCTATTCCTCGTATTAATTTCTTTGAGAACAATGATCGACTTATGTTTTAAGCTATATCCAGCTTATCAACTGTATCGAATTCAAACTTGATCTCTTTCCAGGTTTCCATGGCGATAGCGAGTTCAGGACTATGTCTTGCAGCTTCAGTCAGAATATCTCTGGCTTCACGCTCAAGCTCACGACCTTCGTTACGCGCTTTAACACAGGCTTCCAGTGCAACACGGTTGGCTGCCGCACCTGCCGCATTACCCCATGGGTGACCCTGGGTACCACCACCAAACTGCAGTACAGAATCATCACCAAAGATATTCAGCAGTGCAGGCATGTGCCATACGTGGATACCACCTGAGGCAACCGCGAATACACCGGGCAGTGAACCCCAGTCCTGGTCAAAGAAAACACCACGGCTGCGATCTTCCGGTACAAACGATTCGCGCAGTTGATCAACAAAACCCAGTGTAGAGTTACGATCACCTTCCAGCTTACCTACAACCGTACCGGTATGCAGATGGTCACCACCTGACAGACGCAGACACTTTGCGAGTACGCGGAAATGAATACCATGTTTTGGATGACGGTCTATTACCGCGTGCATTGCACGGTGAATGTGCAGCAGTACGCCGTTCTTACGACACCACTTTGCAAGACCTGTATTGGCCGTGAAACCACCTGTGAGGAAGTCATGCATGATGATTGGCATGCCCAGCTCTTTTGCAAATTCAGCACGCTCATACATCTGCTCTGGATCTGCTGCTGTTACATTCAGGTAGTGACCTTTACGCTCGCCTGTTTCACGCTGCGCCTTATGAATGGCTTCAGCTACAAATTCAAAACGATTCTGCCAGCGCATAAATGGCTGTGAATTTACGTTTTCATCGTCTTTTGTTAAATCAAGACCACCACGCAGACACTCATAAACTGCACGACCGTAGTTCTTTGCTGATAAGCCCAGCTTGGGCTTGATTGTTGCACCCAGCATTGGACGGCCGTATTTGTTTAACTTGTCGCGTTCTACCGTGATGCCACTTGGAGGACCCATACAGGTTTTGATGTAGGCAATAGGGAAACGAATATCTTCCAGTCGTAAGTGCTTAAGCGCTTTAAAACCGAATACGTTACCTACCAGCGAGGTCAGTACGTTAACGATTGAGCCTTCTTCGAATAAGTCCAGCGGGTAAGCGATGAAGGTGTAGAACGACTCAGAGTCGCCAGGCACATCTTCGATGCGATATGCACGACCTTTGTAGTACTCAAGGTCTGTCAGCAGTTCAGACCATACTGTACTCCACGTACCAGTCGAGCTTTCTGCAGCAACTGCAGCCGCTACTTCTTCCCGTGGAACACCTGGCTGACCTGTTACTTTAAAACAGGCAAGTAAGTCAGTATCGAGAGGGACGTAATCTGGTGTCCAGTATTTTTCCCGATATTCCTTTACGCCTGCGCTATAGGTATTGCTCATGATGAGCCCTCCTGTATTTACAAAATGAACATTAAATTATTAGAAACCTTATGTTCTCTGAGCCGCATCGCGACTGAACATGGTGCAAATACTAGGAGGCGGTATATTTTAATTAAAGTTAATACTTATTAACATCTTGTTTTATAATCATTTAACTATATATTCGTAATCATTGAAAATCCACGTCGTACGGGCATTTCAGCGCTGTTTGCCGGTGGCTTTTCTGCTTTTAAATGCTATGATTTGCTCTAGTTAAATCTTTTTAATGTTACGTTTTACTATTACTTAAGGTTGTTTATGCCCATTCGCCACGCAACACTGCATCAGCTAAAGATTTTCGAGGCCCTGTCTCAACACATGAGCATAAGCCGCACTGCCGAGGCCCTGCACCTTTCACCACCAGCCGTTTCGATCCAGGTTAAGCAGCTGGCCGAGTCTGCAGGTGAGCCCCTGCTGGAGCAGGTCGGCAAAAAGATTTACCTCACCAATGCCGGCAAGGCCGTGGCGGCCGCCAGCCGGGATATTTTCGAACGACTTGAGTCGCTGACACAGGAATTAGCCGGTATCCAGAATCTGGAGAGAGGCTCTCTGAGCGTTGGCCTTATTACCACGGCAAAGTATTTTATTCCGCGGCTACTGGGTAATTTTTCAGACTCGCACAAAGACATTGAAATCTCCCTGTTTATTGGAAACCGCGAGACAATTCTTTCCCGCCTCAACCAGAACCAGGACGATCTGTATGTTCTGGGCC
>JBFFND010000431.1:0-2438 GCA_041563375.1 Gammaproteobacteria bacterium
AAGTCATCGACTAAATCGACACCGTTCGGGCCCAGGCAACCGGGTTCAATTCGACAGAGTACCGTCAGTTTATGTGAATCGTCTAATACCGGTTTATTGCTCATAGTGCTGGTTCATCTTATGCCTGCCTGTCATGTCTGCTTTGCCAGGGCCTGTTAATCTATACAATGTTGACTGTCTGCTTGCGTGTCGCCTTCCGGCTTGCGCATAATGCCTATAATATCAGTTAAGTCGCCATAGGCCGTCAAATTTATCGGTATGAACCCGGAACCCTCACTCAAGCGCAGCCTGTCACTCATCATGATCACCTTTTTCGGCCTGGGCAATATTCTGGGTGCGGGTATCTATGTGCTGGTGGGCAAGGTGGCCGGAGAGGCGGGGTACTATGCGCCGCTGGCGTTTTTTGTCGCCTCGATCATAGCCGCGCTGTCGGCCTTTACCTATGCCGAACTGTCGTCCCGTTACCCGGTGTCTTCCGGGGTTGCGGCGTTTCTGTACCAGGCATTTCACTGGCGTCACCTGAGTGTACTGGTCGGCCTGATGATCGTGCTGGCGGTACTGGTCTCCACCTCGGTGCTGATGCAGGGTTTTGCCGGTTACCTGCAGGTGCTGATTGATGTGCCGGGCTGGCTGATTACCTCGAGCCTGGCACTGGCGCTGGGGCTGCTGGTGGCTGCAGGTATCAATGCCTCGGTCAGGGTGGCTGCACTGTTTACCCTGGTTGAAATTGCCGGCCTGCTACTGGTCATCTTCTATGGGGGTGACTATCTGCTGCAGTCTAAAGCGCCGGTTGAATCAGCGGATCAGCAACTGGGGTTCGTTGGTATCAGCGGCATACTGGCCGGCGCCTTCCTGGCGTTCTATGCCTATATGGGCTTCGAAGACATGGTGAATGTGGCAGAAGAGGTGAAAGACCCCGAAAAGAATATGCCACGGGGCATCCTGCTGGCGCTGTTTATTTCAACCATTCTCTATGGGTTGGTCTCCAGTATTGCGATATGGGTGCTTACACCCGTTGAACTGGCCGCCAGTGATGCACCCCTGGCCGCAGTGTATCAGGCTGCGAGTGGCAATTCACCGCAGCTGATGAGTGTGATCGGTCTGTTTGCGGTGCTGAATGGTGCGCTGGTGCAGCTGGTTATGGCATCGCGCATGTTATATGGCCTGGCGAACAAAGGCTGGTTGCCTGCGTTCTTATCCTATGTCAATCCGCTGACTCGCACGCCGCTGAATGCCATCCTGCTGGTGGTGCTTGTGGTATCAATATTAAGCCTGTTGTTTGAACTGGTAACACTGGCCCAACTCACCAGCTATATTATTTTAAGCGTGTTCGCGCTGGTTAACCTGGCGCTGCTGGTGATTAAAAAAACACAGCCTGCACCGAGCGGTGTGGCGATTTACCCGGCATGGATTCCACTGCTGGGTTTTATCAGTTCGCTGGGGTTTGTGGTGCATGCCTTGCTCAGTTAATGATTGCATCAGTAAAATATTATATTAGAAAAAATAGAAAAACAAAACGGGGCTGTTCCTCATTATATGAATACTACATATAAACCTTAATTTGATCTGCCTCCTGTAATACCAGCGCGGCAAAGGCCGAGGCGGCGGGGCTCAATCGTTTGCCTTCACGTTGCACCAGGTACCACTGCCGTTGCAGGGGGAAGTCCTGGAAATCCAGTACACATAGCTGGCCGGAGGCAATTTCTGCCCGCACCGTATGCAGAGACACCACACCCAGCCCCAGTCCTGCTTCTACCGCGTGCTTGATTGCTTCATTCTTGTTCATCTCCATCGCCGGCTGAAAGCTGTGTCCATGTTCAGCAAAAAACTTTTCCAGTGAGCTGCGTGTGCCCGAGCCTGGCTCGCGCCCGATCAGGGGTTCCTCAAGCAGTCTTTCCAGCGGGATATTTTTCTTAGCTGCCAGTGCATGATCCGTGGCGCCGATAACCACCAGCGGATTGTTCATAAAGGCCTGGGCAAGCAAATGACCGTCTTCAGGTGGCCTGCCCATCAGCGCCAGGTCAATACTGTTGTCGTTGAGGTGTCGCAACAGGGTTTCCCGGTTGACCACATTAAGCCGGATGTTCACATCCGGGTGCAGGGCACCAAACTGGGCAAGCAGGCGAGCGGCGAAAACGCTGGCGGTACTGGCCGCCGAAACCGTGAGCGTGCCTCCCTTGAGTCCCTGGATATCAGCCAGGTTGTTTTCCAGATTAGACAGCTCATGCTCGATGACCTGCGCGGAGGCCAGTACCGCTCTGCCAGCTTCGGTCAGATGAATATGCTTGCCCATGTGCTCAAACAGTGGAATACCAAGTATGGATTCCAGTTGTTTGATCTGCATCGAAACCGCTGGCTGGGTGAGGTGGAGCTCGGCACTGGCGCGGGAAAAGCTCTCGCAACGGGCCACGGCGTCGAGTATCTGGAGTTGTCTCAGG
>JBFFND010000432.1:0-2414 GCA_041563375.1 Gammaproteobacteria bacterium
CTAAAATTGCTGTGAGTGAAAGCGTTAACAGGTTTTTTCTGTTGATGAACATTTTTCTATCGCCTTTTTATTCAGTTGAAGTCTTAATAAAGAAGACGAATCTGATACGATTTTGGTTGCAAAAATCCAGGCTTATATCGGTCGTGCTCAGTCTAGTTAGTCATTCAGCTTGTTCCGGTGGCTTCCAGCCTCGCTGCTCACCCGTCGAATCCCGTCTGGATTAGCTAAAAAAACCTAATTTAGGCTTGCTACGCACAGGACAAACCGCTAAAATTCCGCGTTTCCCACGAGCCTGATGGCTGGGGCCGGAAGGTCTGTGGAGTGGGTTTAACTAACATTTATTGAGACAGATACTAATGGTAACCATTCGTTTATCACGTGGCGGCGCCAAGAAGAAGCCTTTTTATCATGTAGTTGTAACTGATTCACGTATGCCTCGTGACGGTCGCTACATCGAGCGTCTGGGCTTCTTTAACCCAATGGCTCGCGGTGCAGAGAAAGACCTGGACGTTAGCCTGGATCGTATTGATCACTGGGTTTCACAGGGTGCGGCTACAACTGACCGTGTTAAATCTCTGATTAAGCAGGCGCGTAAAGCAGCCCAGGCATAACTGGGGGCTTAATTGCAGGTTTTTTTTGCTTCGGTTGCATAAGGCAGGCTGATGGCTGAGCAAGATGGCACCGAAGAGCTGATTTCGCTGGGTA
The DNA here is from genome assembly GCA_041563375.1 of Gammaproteobacteria bacterium. GTDB lineage: Bacteria > Pseudomonadota > Gammaproteobacteria > SZUA-229 > SZUA-229 > SZUA-229. The sequence continues at coordinate 706 of JBFFND010000432.1, forward strand.
AAATATCCGGCGTTTTTGGTGTAAAAGGCTGGGTGAAAGTACATTCCTACACCGATCCCAGAGAAAAAATCATCGACTACCGCCACTGGCAGATCAAACACCAGGGGCGCTGGCAGACAGTGGAGCTGGCAGATGGCAAGCGTCAGGGTAAGACGGTTGTTGCCCAGCTGGTTGGGCTGGATGATCGTAACGAAGCCGAGCTCTATCGGGGCGACGAAATTGCGGTGTTCCGGCACCAGCTGGACGATCTGCAAAGCGGTGAATATTACTGGCATCAGTTGCTGGGCCTGAAAGTGCTTACCCGCGAGGGTGTCGAGCTGGGCCTGGTGGACCATCTGCTGGAAACCGGTGCCAACGATGTGCTGGTGGTAAAAGGTGACAGAGAACGTCTGCTGCCGTTTACACCGGGTCATACGGTGATTGATGTAGATCTGAGTGCTCAGCAGATTATCGTGGACTGGGATCCGGATTTTTAACGGATGCCGTCGATAGAGCGACAGGACGCAAGATGAGATTTGATGTCGTAACACTGTTTCCCGAAATGGTTGAACGTGTTGCGCAGACCGGTGTGCTGGGGCGGGCGATTAAAAACGCGCAGTTGCAGTTGAGTAGCTGGAACCCCAGGGACTACACCGAAGACCGGCATCGCACGGTGGATGATCGTCCTTACGGCGGTGGTCCCGGTATGTTGATGAAGGTGGCGCCGCTGAAAGCGGCGATCGATGCGGCGAAACAGTCTGCGCCGGGCCATAAGGTGATTTACATGAGCCCGCAGGGTAAAACCCTGACGCAGCAGGCGGTGCAGCAACTGGCACAGGAGCCGGGGCTGATCATCATAGCCGGTCGCTATGAAGGCATAGACGAGCGTATTATTGAACGCTATGTCGATGAAGAGTGGTCCATAGGTGACTATGTGCTCAGTGGCGGTGAATTACCTGCGCTGGTACTGATTGATGCCGTGGCCCGTATGATTCCCGGTGTGCTGGGGGATGAAAATTCAGCGCAACAGGATTCGTTTATGCAGGGCCTGCTGGATTGCCCGCATTACACCCGGCCAGAAGAAATTGATGGCCAGACAGTGCCGGATGTGCTGCTCAGTGGTCACCACCGTGATATTGAACGCTGGCGACTGAAGCAGAGTCTCGGACGTAGCTGGTTAAGGCGCCCCGATTTACTCGATGCACTGAACCTGACTGATGAACAGAAACAGCTGCTGGATGAATTTATTAACGAGCACAACAGCTGAATGTATTTAAATATTGGAGTAGACCATGAGTAACATCATCGCAGAGCTTGAAGCGGAACAGATGAACAAAGAAATCCCGACGTTTTCGTCAGGTGATACGGTTGTTGTACAGGTGCGCGTTAAAGAGGGTGACCGTGAACGCTTACAGGCCTTTGAAGGCGTGGTAATTGCAAAGCGTAACCGTGGCCTGAACTCGGCCTTCACAGTGCGTAAAATTTCTAACGGCGAAGGCGTTGAGCGTGTATTCCAGACCTACAGCCCGCTGATCAGTGAAATTGAAGTGAAGCGCCGCGGTAAAGTACGTCGTGCCAAGCTGTACTACCTGCGTGGTCGTACCGGTAAAGCGGCTCGTATCAAAGAGAAACTATAAAGCCAGTCCTGTTTTATTTTCTGGCCGATGGTTAAACACCTGGCCTGCAGGACCGAAAGGGGCGCATTCATTGCGCCCCTTTTTTTTATGCAC
>JBFFND010000433.1:0-2412 GCA_041563375.1 Gammaproteobacteria bacterium
CTCATATCCTGTGCATGAAAATCCACGCCAGTCCGCGAATGAACGCAAATAAACGCAAGTGCATTGATATGATGGTTTCACAGAGTGGTATCAGGCGAAGCGGATCTACATGATTCCCATACAACGCAACCTACACGGTGCTGATTTAAAAAGAAAACGCGAACAGCGCACTAAAGTGCATTTGCGGACTATGTATATTTTAGCGATTGTTCGCGCTGGTCGCGTTTTCTGTTGAGCCTTTTGACTAATGACATACGACCCATGACTAACGACTGTTCACCTGCCTCCCGCGGAATACCGTACACCCTGTACATAACCTGCTACCGGCGTCCTGCCTCTCGCTAAATACCGCACATCCTGTGCATAAAAAAGCCCCGCGAGCATAAGCTGCGGGGCTTTTTCTTACTGTTCTGACAAGCCCTGATACGGGCCTTCTAATCAGGCAGCTTTTTCTTTCAGTCGTTGCTGAATCGCATCAATGACCGCATCACTGGAGGTCGCATCCACGGTCAGCATCATACCTTCTTTTTCATAGAAACCGGCCAGTGGCGCAGTTTGCTGATTAAATACATCAAGTCGATTGCTGATGGCTTCTTCGGTTTCATCATCACGCTGTACCACCGCACCACCGCATTTATCGCAAACACCTTCTACCTTGGGTGGATTGGATTTTACATTGTAAATTTCACCGCAATCGGTGCAGGTGCGACGTGTGGTCAGGCGATCCAGGATCACATCCCGGGGCACTTCGATATTCACCACCATGTCCAGCTCCTCACCCATATCGGCGAGCATCACTTTCAGCGCTTCTGCCTGGGGAATGGTGCGTGGAAAACCGTCAAGCAGGTAGCCGTTTTTGCAATCATCTTCTTTCAGGCGCTCGGCCATAATGCCCATAATAAGGTCATCGGAGACCAGTTCACCGGCTTTCATGGCCGCCTCGGCTTTTTTACCCAGTTCGGTGCCAGCAGCAACAGCTGCACGTAGAATATCCCCGGTAGAGATCTGTACGGATCCATCCAGTTTGGTTAACAGCTTGGCAACCGTGCCCTTACCTGCGCCGGGTGCGCCTAATAGAATTAATTTCATGTGTATACCTCATTTGATCGTTATATCGATAACCGGTGCTACATTGCATAACATCAGCTGATTTATCGTGTCAGGGCATCATATACCAGATTCAAACAAAGCTCGGACTGGAAAACTTTATTCCATCATAAATTATTTTAAGGTCCCCGGTGGCCTGACGGGCGCTCATCACCTGTCTTGAGGCCTGTAATCCCGTCAGCGGGGCAACTCACTGGATATATCATCACACATGGCCTCTGCCAGTGCCTGTTTATCGGCAGGTTTCAGCTTACGGATATAATACTCCCGTGCCGCGGCTTCGGAACGATCTGCACACAGTTCAAAATACACCATGCGTAGCGGGCGCCGGCTCCGGGTGTATCTGGCTGCCAGACGGTCATTATGGTTATGCTCCTGCAGGCGACGCTCAGGCGCCGTGGTAATACCGGTGTAATAGGTATTGTCCGCGCAATGTAGAAGATAGACGTACCAGCTCATTAACCCGTTAAACTCTGGAGATGAATTCCTGGGTTTCGGTATTGACCTTGATGGTCTCCCCGGCGAGCAGATATTCCGGTACCTGAACCACCAGCCCGGTGCTCAGGGTTGCCGGTTTGGTGCGCGCCGATGAGGAGGCCGCCTTGAGCGCCGGTGTGGTTTCCTCGATCAGTAGACTTACCGTGGATGGCAGCTCAATCGCCATCACCTGGTCTTCGACCACCAGCGCATTGATACCGTCCATACCTTCCACGATAAACAGCAGTTCATCGGCCATGTCCTCATCGGACAGGGTGTGCTGCTCGTAGCTTTCCACATCCATAAACACCCAGCCATTGCCTTCACGGTACAGTGGCTGCACGCTGCGACGAGCCACATCAATCACATCCACCACTTCGTCACCCTTGAAGGCATGCTCGAATTTCTGTTTTGTGACCAGCACCTGGCCTTTGACTTTATACAGAGTGTTGCCACTGCGGGAACAGGCGGTCTGTACGTGCAGGCTTTTAATCACAATGTTCTGCCCGTTGTAATGGATAAAGGTGCCACGTTTGATTTCATTCGCTTTCATCTGGAGACCTGATACTGCTATAAATTGTCGCGTATAATACCTGCATTTTTGAAGCGGATGTAAAAACTGTGAGTGATTTTGTTGCGGGCCAACGCTGGATTAATGATGCCGAGCTGAGTATGGGGCTTGGTACCGTACTGGCGGTGGAACACCGCACTGTCAGCATTATTTTCCATGCCATTGGCGAAACCCGAACCTACGCCAAGGACAGTGCCCCGCTCACCCGGATTCGCTTTAGTTCCGGGGATCAGATCACCGATATCCACAAGCGCAGC
>JBFFND010000434.1:0-2409 GCA_041563375.1 Gammaproteobacteria bacterium
AATTTAAGGGGAGATTCAGTCTTCAGCGGCTCCCCCATTGAAGACACAGAAGAATCTAAGTCGAGCTTAATGCTTTCATCATATTTTTCTGAGTCTACAGAAAGCGGTTCAGCTAGAGAAACAGGCTCTGCAACAGGTTCTTCCGCTGAAAGCTTTATCTCCGGTTCTGAAACCGCTTCAGGAACATTAGTTTCAGCAACTGCTATTGGTTTTTCATATTTTGCACTGGCGGGTTTATTAAGTCAGTAGCGGATTGTTAGAGTCAGTGCCACAGAAACAGAAAGAGAAACAGAAAACAGCCGCAGCGAATCCGCAGGCACCGCCCGCTGTCAGCGGCGGCATCGCCGGGTCATTGCTGGCCTGGTATGACCAGCACGGGCGCAAGGATCTGCCCTGGCAGCAGCAACGTTCCGCCTACCGGGTGTGGGTGTCGGAAATCATGCTGCAGCAAACCCAGGTAAAAACCGCCATTCCCTATTTCCAGGCATTTATGCAGCGTTTCCCCACGCTGCCCAGCCTGGCAGATGCGGATCAGGATGAGGTGCTGCATCACTGGTCCGGGCTGGGGTATTACGCCCGTGCGCGTAATCTGCACAAGGCAGCGCAACAGGTGCGGGATCAGCATGGCGGTGAATTCCCGCAGGACTTTGACGAAGTGCTGTCACTGCCGGGTGTGGGTCGTTCGACGGCCGGTGCGATACTGGCGCAGGCACATGAGCAGCGTCATGCGATACTGGATGGCAATGTAAAACGGGTGCTGGCCCGCCTGCATGCGTTGCATGGCTGGACCGGCCAGACCAGTGTGCAACAACAGCTTTGGCACTATGCGGAAGCCTACACGCCGCATCAGCGGGTGGCGGATTACACCCAGGCGATTATGGATCTGGGTGCAACCCTGTGTACCCGGGCCCGTCCTCGCTGTGGGGAATGTCCGTTGCAGTCGGGCTGTGAGGCGCTGGCGACCGATCAGGTGTCGCTGCTGCCCACTCCCAGAGCGAAGAAAACCCTGCCGGTAAAAACAGTACGCATGCTGCTGTTACACAATGCAGAACGCGAGGTACTGCTGGAAAAGCGACCACCCACCGGCATCTGGGGCGGTCTGTGGAGCCTGCCGGAAATGCCGCTGGATGAAGTCGTGGAAGACTGGTGTCAGCAGCGTTATCAGCTCGTGTTGAAGCGCTATGAAGAGCAGGCGGTACTGCGTCATACCTTCAGTCATTTCCATCTGGATATCACGCCCTGCGTGGCCGAAGTGGTTGTCGATAGCGATAAGCCTGCCAATAACCATGGGCAAAGTGTGATGGAAGCCGACGGCAGAGTCTGGTATAAAGCCAGCCAGACAGATTGCGCGTCGCCCGAACAGAACAGGCCCCCGAAGATGAACCTGGGCCTGGCGGCGCCGGTCACCAGCCTGTTAAACCGATTAAACGAGGAATAACCATGAGCCGAATGGTGCAATGTGTGAAATTAGGGCGCGAAGCCGAAGGTCTGGACCGCCCCACCTATCCCGGTGACCTGGGTGCCAGGATCTACAATAATGTGTCCAAGGAAGCCTGGGCAGCGTGGCTGCAGCACCAGACCATGCTGATCAATGAATACCGCCTGACGCCGGTTGAGCCCAAAGCGCGTAAGTTCCTGGAAGAGCAGATGGAAAAATTCTTTTTCAGCGAAGAAGGCAGCGAAGCGCCTAAAGAGTTTGTGCCCCCTTCAAAATAATCGGCTGTTGCCGCATGACAAGCCCGGCTTTGCCGGGCTTTGTGTTTAGCGACACCTGAAGCCGGTGAAATAGCTAAAAATCAGCGGCTTAGCGCGGATTTTAGCGGTGAATCGGCCGCAATGGCGGAATAAAACTTGACCCGTCAGGCCTGATCCGGTTTAATACGCGCTCTTCGCAATTCAGTGATCGCTGAATTGATCAAAGTGCCTGATAAGGCCGGGTAGCTCAGTTGGTAGAGCAGCGGATTGAAAATCCGCGTGTCGGCAGTTCGATTCTGCCCCCGGCCACCACTTTCTATTTCGTTCCGTTGTAGCTCCATATCCAGCTCCCATCAGACTCGATCCGAATCAAACTGCCGCGTCAGTGCGAGTGCTCGGCGCGTCCGTGCGCCTCGGCCTTCGGCTCATGGCGCAGTAAAGCGCGCCATGCCAGGATTTGCTCCCGGCAAATCTGCTCTGCCCCCGGCCACCACTTTCTATTTCGTTCCGTTGTAGCTCCATATCCAGCTCCCATCAGACTCGACCCGAATCGAACTGCCGCGTCAGTGCGATTGCTCGGCGCGTCCGTGCGCCTCGGCCTTCGGCTCATGGCGCAGTAAAGCGCGCCATGCCGAGATTTGCTCCCGGCAAATCTGCTCTGCCCCCGGCCACCACTTTCTATTTCGTTCCGTTGTAGCTCCATATCCAGCTCCC
>JBFFND010000435.1:0-2391 GCA_041563375.1 Gammaproteobacteria bacterium
ACCAGCTCATTTAGATTGAGCGCCTGCTTGCTCATCGACTCGCTCGCCGCGGCAGCTTCTTCGACCAGCGCCGCGTTCTGCTGGGTCATCTCGTCCATCTGGGTAACCGCCTTATTGACTTCCTCAATACCCGCAGACTGTTCCATGCCCGCCGCGGCGATTTCCGCAATAATATCACTCACCTTCTTAACTGCATTAACAATCTCTTCCAGTGTTTTACCAGATTCACCTACCAGACGCGAACCATCATCCACCCGTTCCACACTGTCATTAATCAGGCCCTTGATTTCCTTCGCGGCACCAGCTGAGCGCTGAGCGAGATTTCGAACCTCACCGGCAACCACCGCAAAACCCTTGCCCTGCTCGCCGGCACGGGCTGCTTCAACTGCCGCATTAAGTGCCAGCAGATTGGTCTGGAAGGCGATCTCGTCAATCACGCCAATAATGTCGGCAATCTTCTTACTACTGGTGTTGATTTCGCCCATGGCTTCAACCGCACGCTGCACAACCTCACCGCCTTTCTCCGCCTGATCTCGGGCAGCTGATGCAAGCTGGTTGGCCTCACGGGCATTGTCAGCATTCTGTCTTACGGTAGAGGTCATCTCTTCCATGCTCGAGGCCGTCTCTTCCAGGCTGGACGCCTGTTCCTCTGTACGCTGACTCAGGTCGGCGTTGCCACGGGCAATTTCATCCGCCGAGGTGAGTATGGTTTCCGCTCCCTCGATAATCTGGTCCACCATATCCGCCAGGGTTTCGGTCGTGCTGTTAATCGCATCGCGTAAATCAGCAAATTCACCGTCATATTGACCCTGCATTTTCTCCGTCAGATTACCTTCTGACAGTGCCTTGATCACCCGCTGTGATTCTCGAATCGGGTTAACCACTGCATCCATCAGATCATTCACACCCTGACCCAGGCCTTTCATAAAGCCTTCATACTCATCTGCATTGATACGTGCATCAAGCTGCCCCTGCACCGCATTCTCAATCAGGGTCTGTATCTGGCGTTCCGCATCTTTCTGCTCGGTAATATCGCGCCATTCCACCATGGCTCCCATCATATTACCCTGATGGTCAACCACGGCGGTTGCATTCAGCGCAAATTCCAGTCCACCCACTTCGATTTCTGACTGGAATGGCAGCAGTGACGGATTCACCAGCAATTGACGCTGGTGTGCCGGGTTTTTATGAAACTGGTCGATACACTGCCCCACCAGATTGTGAGGGTCAAAACCGGGGAAAATCTGCCGCAACTTATCGGCGCGCCCTGACAGCATATTAACCACTGCCGGGTTGGCATAGGTAATGACCAGGTCCATATCACAAATCATCAGATTGGCCTGGGCGCCATCCACTGCGGATTGCAGGCGCGCTACTTCAATTTCCTTGTGCCGGGTTTCCGTCACATCATCCCATTCCAGGGTATTGCCGATATAGTTACCCTCGTGATCCATGGTGGCTGAGACATTTAACTGAAAGGTCAAGTCGGCAATATGAATATCTGTCCGGTATGGCAGGTGCTGTGGCGTGCTCAGCATCTGCCGTTGATGTGCCGGGTTTTTATGGAAGATATCAATGTTCTGACCCACCATGTTACTGGCATCAAAGCCGGGGTAGACCGAACGCAGGGTGGCTTCGTGCTTTTTCAACAGGTTGGTGGTCGCCTGATTGACATAGGTGATATTAAAATCCCGGTCAATCATCATCATCGCCTGCATTGCGCCGCCAACTGCAGAGCGCAGGCGTGCCAGTTCAGTTTTTTCTGCTTCGTTCATTTGCAAATCTCCTGCGCCAGTGGCTGTTATTTCAGCGGAACTGGAATCTGTGTCTGTGTCATAGGCACCGATCATAATATCGGCAATCAGTTTAAGTGCATCGCGCCAGGCGGTTTCAATGGTGTTATTCCATGCATCACCAGCCGTTTCCTGCATCACATCAATCAGGGTATTGGCGACTGCTGTGTAATGCTCCGGGTCTGCACCATAGCTCTGATGACGCTTGCCCAGATCCATCAGTGCGCTCGCCAGGGTTTCCGGCTTGCGAATGTTATTAATCACCAGTTTAAGGGAGGCCAGCAGTTTTCTTTGCTGTTCTGCGGGGGAGGTATGCGCGAACAATGGCGCCACCGCCGGATAACGTTTAAATAATTCTTCATAAAAACGTGCGACCAGGGTTTCTGCCTGGGGTGCCAGCAGATTGAAACTGGACTCCAGGGTTTCTACATCCAGTCCGAGCGGTGATTCATAATTGGCTTGACTCATGGGTTTTCACCTGATCCTGTCTAATAGTTTTTAGCTTTGTAAGTTTAATAGGGTTGTTATGCCACTATATTTAGCAGCCTGTAAAAGTGCATCCGAGGGCTCAATCCATTGCAGACTCACACCAGTGTTG
>JBFFND010000436.1:0-2389 GCA_041563375.1 Gammaproteobacteria bacterium
CGGGGATTCCTATGTGTACGTCATATTCGATGAGAATACCGACACCTACTGGGCGCGTTCGCGGGTGCTGGAATACCTGTCACAGGTGGCCCCCACGTTGCCGCCCAGTGCCCGGCCACAACTGGGGCCGGATGCCACGGGTGTGGGTTGGGTCTATCTCTACGCACTGGTGGACCGTACCGGCAAGCATGACATCAGCCAGCTGCGCAGTCTGCAGGACTGGTTCCTGAAATACGAGCTGCAGACAGTACCCGGGGTTTCCGAAGTCTCGGCGCTCGGCGGCATGGTCAAGCAGTATCAGGTGAAAGTGAACCCGGAAAAACTGCGTGCGTTCGGTGTTCCTCTCTCGCATATTCAGATGGCGATCCAGCGCGGTAACCAGGAAATGGGTGCTTCGGTAGTGGAAATGGCGGAAGCCGAGTACATGGTACGGGTCAGTGGTTATATTCAGGGCATTGACGACCTGGCCAACATTCCCCTGGGTGTGAATGACAATGGTATTCCCTTGTTGCTCAAGGATCTGGCAGAGATTGAACTGGGGCCGCAGATGCGTCGCGGTATTGCCGAACTTAATGGTGAAGGTGAAACCGTTGGCGGTATCGTGGTGATGCGCTTTGGCGAGAATGCGCAGAGAACCATTGATGGTGTTAAGAACAAACTGGAAAAACTCAAGGCCGGTTTACCTGAAGGTGTGGAAATCGTCACCGTCTACGATCGATCGGGTCTGATCGAGCGGGCAGTGGAAAACCTGTGGCACAAGCTGCTGGAGGAATTCGCAGTGGTGGCGCTGGTGTGTATGGTATTCCTGTTTCACATACGCTCGTCTCTGGTGGCGATTATCAGTCTGCCGGTGGGTATTCTGACGGCCTTTATCGTCATGCACTGGCAGGGCCTGAATGCCAATATCATGTCACTGGGTGGTATTGCGATTGCCATTGGCGCGATGATCGATGGCGCCATCGTGATGATCGAGAACATGCACAAGCACATGGAACGCACGCCATTGACGGCGGAGAACCGCTGGAGGATTGTCGCCGAATCGGCGGCAGAAGTCGGGCCGGCGCTGTTCTTCAGTTTGCTGATTATCACCGTCAGCTTCGTGCCGGTGTTCACGCTGGAAGCGCAGGAAGGTCGGATGTTCAGTCCGCTCGCGTTTACCAAAACCTATGCCATGGCAGCAAGTGCGGCCCTGGCGGTGACGCTGGTGCCGGTGTTGATGGGCTATTTCATTCGCGGCAAGGTGCTGCCAGAACACAAAAACCCTGTCAATCGTCTGTTGATTGGGCTCTACATGCCTGCACTGAAAACAGTGTTGCGCTTTCCTAAAATGGCCCTGGTCGTTGCATTGGTGCTGACACTGGCAGGCTTCTGGCCGGTGGACAAGATCGGTAGTGAGTTTATCCCCAGTCTGGATGAAGGCGACCTGATGTACATGCCCACCACCTACCCGGGTCTGTCCATTGGTAAGGCGCGTGAGCTTCTGCAACAGACTGACAAACTGATTGCTACGGTGCCTGAAGTAAAAACCGTGTTCGGCAAGATTGGTCGCGCCGAAACGGCCACCGACCCGGCACCACTGACCATGATAGAGACCTTTATTCAACTTAAGCCACAGGACCAGTGGCGCGATGGCATGACCACCGACAAGCTTAAAAAGGAACTGGATGCACTGGTGAAATTTCCCGGCCTGACCAATGCATGGGTGATGCCGATTAAAACCCGCATCGACATGCTGGCCACCGGCATCAAAACACCAGTGGGTATCAAGGTGGCGGGTGAGGATCTGCAAGAAATTCAGAAAATTGGTCAGCGACTGGAACAGATTCTTAAGGATGTACCCGGCACGGCCTCGGTTTATTCTGAACGGGTAGCCGGTGGGCGCTACATTAAGGTGGATGTACAGCGTGAACAGGCGGCGCGTTACGGCCTTAATATTGCCGATGTGCAACAGGTGGTGGCCACGGCCATTGGCGGCATGAATGTGTCACAGACCATTGAGGGGCTTGAGCGTTATCCAATCAATCTGCGTTACCCACAGGATTACCGTGACTCTCCGGAACAGCTGGCATTGTTGCCCATCGTTACGCCAAAAGGGCAGCGTATTGCGCTCGACGACGTGGCAAATGTTTATGTGGATGGCGGTCCACCGGCCATCAAGAGTGAGAACGCCCGACTGAACGGCTGGACCTTTGTTGATATTGACGGCGTAGATGTGGGCAGTTACGTCGAGCAGGCCATGGTCACCGTCGAGCAGCAACTGCAACTTCCCGCAGGCTATTCTGTGACCTGGTCCGGTCAGTACGAATACATGTTGCGCGCGCAGGAGCGCCTGCTGTACGTGGTCCCGATCACGCTCCTTCTGATCGTCCTCATCCTCTACCTGAACACG
>JBFFND010000437.1:0-2350 GCA_041563375.1 Gammaproteobacteria bacterium
CCTATGTCGGCATTTCTGTGGTTAATGTTTTGGTGCTGTCGCTGATTGCGACCCAGGTATTCGGCGCGCCGTTCAAGGGTAGTCTGCCGTTCTTCTTTGCCGCCTCGGTGCTGTTTGTTGCCTGCACCACGGCCATCGGCCTGCTGGTGTCGCTGCTGGTACGCACGCAGCTGGCGGCTACCCTCGTCACGGTCATCCTTACCCTGGTACCGGCACTGGATTACTCGGGATTTTTCATGCCGATCCCCTCGCTGTCTCCTGAGGGGCAGGTCGAAGCGCACCTGTTTCCAGCCATGTATTACACCAATATTGTCGTAGGCAGCTTTCTCAAGGGTGTCGGCCTGCAAACCCTCTGGGTGGAACTCGTGGTTTTGTTTGTCTACACGGTGGCCTTATTCAGTATCGGTTATTTTCTGTTTAGCAAGCGGCCGCGCGCATGAGTAAAGGTATTATAAGTGCGGCGACGGCCTGGCTGCGAAGGCTGCGTGTGCTGACGATAAAGGAGCTGCTGCAGTTTGTGCGCGACCCGGTACTGCTGCTGTTTATGGTGTGGCTGTTTACGGGAAACATTTATATGCAGGGCTCCAGCGTCAGCATGCAGTTGACCAGCGCCAGCCTGTGGACACACGACGCGGACAAAAGCGCCGCTTCGCGAGAGCTGTTTTACCGTTTCCGCCCGCCGTACTTTCGGCATGATGGCGAGATTGTCCATCCACGGGAAGGGCTTCGCTTGCTTGACGAGGGCAGGGCAATGGTACTGATTGATATCCCGCCGGGATTCGAGGAGGCACTGCTGCGTGGTGAACCCACAGCAGTGCAGATGCAGGTGGACGGGACGCACTCGGTGCCGGGCCTGCTGGCGGCGAGTTATGCGGGGCGTATCGTCGGCGAGTTAGGGCTGGAGGCCGCACTCGCGCGCGAAGGCCTGGCTGCGGCGCGCCTCGAATCTGTGCCGGTGATCCTCGACGAGCAGCGCGTATGGTTTAACCCTAACCAGAAAGACACCTGGTTTATGCCGATCTCGGAACTGCTCGAGGGTATCACTATCCTTTCTATCCTGTTACCGGCAGCGGCACTGGTACGCGAAAAGGAGCGTGGCACCATTGAACAGCTGCTGGTTGCACCACTGTCGCCGTTACAGATCATGCTGCCCAAGGTTCTCGCCATGACGGCGGTGATTCTGGTGGGTGTGAGCCTGAGCCTGTTTACTGTCATTCTGCCCGTGTTCGAGGTGCCGGTGAAAGGCAGCCTGCCGTTGTTCTACGCCGTGACCGCACTCTACGTGTTCGCCAACGCCGGGCTTGGCCTGTTCGCTGCCACGCTCGCGCGCAATCTGGCCCAGATCGGCCTGTTGAGCCTGCTTATCGTCGCGCCCATTATTCTGCTGTCCGGACTGTGGACACCGCCCGAGGCGATGCCTGCGTGGTTACGCCTGGGTACACTGGTCTCGCCGTTACGCCACTATATCGACGCCGCTTATGGCATCCTGCTCAAGGGGGCGGGGCTGGAGCTGCTGTGGGACTCGATCCTGGCGCTCGGTCTGGTCGGCGGGGCGATCTTCGCTTTCGGCGTCTGGCGACTGCGGCGGCAGTTAGGGTGAAGGGGTTGCTGAAATGATTACAAAAGGGCTTGATACATGGATATGAAACGTAACGTCGGACTGCTGGCTACGTGTCAGGCACTCATGATGACGGCCAATGTGCTGCTTATTGCCACCTCCGCACTGGTGGGGCAGCGCTTGGCTGCGATCCAGGGGTTGTCTGAATCCCTCGCTACCTTGCCGCTGATGGCCCAGTTTCTTGCTACCATGCTGACGACTATCCCGGCGTCACTGCTGATGAAACGCATCGGCCGCCGGGCCGGTTTTCTGCTTGGTAGCAGTGCTGGCCTGGCGGGTGGTACACTCGCCACCTATGGCATCCTGCAGGACAACTTTGTGCTGTTCTCCCTGGCCACCGCCCTGTTCGGTATCAACAACGGCTTCGGTACGTATTATCGCTTTGCCGCCGCCGATAGTGCCACGCCGGACTACCGTGCCACCGCTATTTCTTATGTTATGGCTGGCGGGGTGGTTGCTGCCCTGATCGGTACCGATCTGGCTAATTGGACCCGAGATCTGTGGGTCAGTGCGCCGTTCGCCGGTAGTTATTTCGTGCTTGTGGGCCTGTACACCCTGTCGTTGCTGGCGCTGGCCTTTATCCGCATCCCCCGTGAGGACACCAGGACGCAGTCACATTCAGGGCGCCCGTTGCGCGAGATCATTGCCCAGAAAACCTTTATCGTGGCGGTTGTTGCAGCTATGTTCGGTTACGGCGTCATGTCTCTTATTATGACGGCGACACCGCTGGCA
>JBFFND010000438.1:0-2347 GCA_041563375.1 Gammaproteobacteria bacterium
CGTTCATTTGCGTTGTTCGCGTTTTCTTTTTAATGCCGCGTTTTACTTACTGTGTTTAACCGGTGAAATGAGCTTCATTCACCAGTAAATGCACATAGATACTCGCGGCATAACCCAGTGCAATCACCGGCGTCCATTTCAGGTGCGCAAAGAAGGTATAGTAACCCCGCGCCTGACCCATCAGTGCCACACCGGCGGCCGAACCGATTGACAACAATGAACCACCCACGCCGGCGGTCAGGGTCACCAGCAACCACTGGCCGGTTGGCATATCAGGATTCATGCTCAACACTGCAAACATCACCGGAATATTATCGACGATGGCTGACAGTATTCCGACCGCAATATTGGCTGAGGTTGCGCCCCACTGGTTATACATAACTTCCGAGGCCAGGCCCAGGTAGCCAAGAAAGCCCAGACCACCAACACACAGCACCACACCGTAGAAGAACAACAGGGTGTCCCACTCGGCACGCGCCACCGGGTTAAAGACATCGAAGCCTCCGGGCGAACCCAGGTCCTCATCAGGATCCATATCACTGTTGCCATCCCTGTGTGCAGTTTTCTTGAGGAAAAAGCCGAACACCTGCAGATAGCCCAGACCGGTTAACATGCCAATCACTGGTGGCAGGTGCAGGAAAGTATGGAAGGAAACCGCAGTTGCAATGGTCAGCAGGAACAGCAGGATAATCCGCCTCGCGCCGCGTTGCATCGACACCTTCTCATCACTGGGCTCGGGCTTCAGACCCGGCACCGCAAAATTCATAATGATGGCAGGCACCAGCCAGTTAACCAGCGCTGGAATAAACAGCGCAAAGAAAGTCCAGAATTCAACCATGCCCTTCTGCCAGACCATCAATGTAGTGATGTCACCAAACGGCGAGAAAGCACCACCGGCATTGGCCGCCACCACAATATTAATCGCACCCAGGCTGATAAAGCGCACATTGCCGGAACCCACTGCCATAATTACCGCGCACATTAATAACGCGGTGGTCAGGTTATCTGCAACCGGCGAGATAAAGAACGCCAGTACGCCTGTAATCCAGAAAAGCGAACGGAAACCGAAGCCGCTCTGGATCAACCAGGCTCGCAGCGCATCGAACACGCCACGGTCTTCCATCGAATTGATATAGGTCATGGCGACCAGCAGGAACAGCATCAGCTCGGCATATTCCAGCAGGTTATGACGCACTGCCTGTTCCGCTTCAACCGACATGCCGTGTTGTGCTGCCACATAGGCAATGCTGCCCCAGATCAGGCCGGCCGCAATGATCACCGGTTTGGACTTTCTCAGGTGAGTAAATTCTTCTGCCATCACCAGCAGGTAGGCGATAAGAAAGACTGCAATCGCAAAAAAGCCCACGCCGCTGTTGGTCATATCCCAGCTTTTAGCCCCTTCCGCGGCAAACACGCTGGACGAAAACATCACCAGCAGAATGGTGACTAATACGCTGCTGTAATTTTTTATTTTCAACATAATTTTATCTTCGCTTTAGTCGCTAACAGCTTCCTGTCTTTCGCGAATCAATGCACTTCATGTGCATCCATAGCCATCCCAGAAACTGTCTGGTACACAAAAATGCGGGTGTAATTCCCGCCCGATGCTTTATCAGAAACAATACACGGTTAATTAAAATTCGTATTTTATTTTCAAGCATCATGTCCGGGTAAAACTACTGGCACGTCCATGTGCTGTATGACGCTCTGCATTATTAACAACTTAGAATACCAGGCCCATCATCAACATCATTACCACCAGGAAGAGCACGGTCATAATGCCCCCTGCACGAATAAAGTCAGCCACGCGGTAACCCGCCGGCCCCATAATCAATGCATTTACCTGGTGTGTTGGAATCAGGAATGAGTTGGATGTTGCGATAGCAACGGTGAGTGCAAACACAGCGGGATTGGCGCCCACTCCCAGCGCAATATTTACTGCCAGCGGAACCAGCAGTACAGTCGCGCCCACATTCGACATCACCAGGGTAAAGAAGGTGGCGAGTATTGCCACCGACGCCTGTATGACCCAGATGGGCGTGTCTTCCGCCATCAGTGATAATGTCTGCTCGGCTATCCATTTCGCGGTACCGGAGGTTTCCACCGCCAGCCCCAGCGGGATCAATGACGCCAGCAGGAACACGGTTTTCCAGCTCACCGCTTCATAGGCTTCTTCAATTTTGATAACACCGGATAAAATCATCCCCATGGCGCCGGTTAACAGCGCAATGGATAAACGCAGATCGGTAAACAGCACCAGGAACAGCGCCACCGCAAAGAAAAACAATGCAGGCACCAGTTTTTGTGGACGCGCTTCTTCTTTGGGGTATTCGGTTGTTACCACCAC
>JBFFND010000439.1:0-2336 GCA_041563375.1 Gammaproteobacteria bacterium
ACGGGTGGAAATAGCCCGTGCACTGGCGGCTGAACCCCGCTTTATCCTGCTCGACGAGCCCTTTGCCGGGGTCGATCCGCTGTCGGTGCTGGAAATCCAGCGCATTATTCATCAGCTCACTGAAAAAGACATCGGCGTGCTGATTACCGATCACAATGTGCGCGAGACCCTGGGCATCTGTTCACGGGCCTATATTCTCAGCTCCGGCCAGGTGATTGCCGAAGGTAGCCCGCAGGTGGTACTGCAGGACCAGAAAGTCAAAGATGTTTATCTAGGTCAAAACTTTAGCTTATAAATTGAGTACAAATTTCATCAGGACTGCTATCATAAGCAATAGTGGCACAACATCTGCTTATCCCTCGATTTTTGCCGTGCCACCACGATTTTGATGCTCAAAAAACCATAAGAAGTTTTAATAACCCAGATTATGAAGCAGTCCTTACAGTTACGCATCGGTCAGTCCCTTACCATGACCCCACAGTTACAACAGGCGATTCGTCTGCTGCAGCTGTCAACTCTGGAACTCCAGACTGAAATCCAGGAAGTGCTTGAATCCAACCCCATGCTGGAGGTCGAGGAAGACAGCGCCTCATCCGACCCACTGGAAAACACATCACAGTCCACCGAAGACAAAAACCGTAACGAGCAGGAAGCCGATACCCAGACAGATACCTCGTCACAGGATCTGGACATGGACCTGAACAATAACCACGACATGCCGGAAGACCTGCCGGTGGACTCACAGTGGGACGATATTTACGAGCCACCCATGCCCAGCAGCAGCGCCTCAGGCGGTGATGATGACAAGGCGCGGGAATTTCTTGAGAACCAGAGCAGTAATGACGATGCACTGATCGAACACCTGATGCAACAGCTACTGGTGACACCGATGAGTGACACTGACCGGGCGATTGCGCTGGCGATTATCGATGGCATTGATGAAGACGGCTACCTGAAAGAATCGGTAGACGACATTCTTGCCGGCCTGCAGAACGAATTCGAGATCGAGCTGGACGAGGTAGAAGCCGTGCTACACCTGATCCAGCGCTTTGACCCGCTAGGGGTTGGCGCGCGGGATCTGCGGGAATGCCTGCTGCTGCAGATGGAGCAGTTCACCAGCGATGACTTCCCCGGCCTGAAAAAAGCCCGGCAGATTGTAAAAGATCACATTGATCTGCTCGGCAGCCATGATTATGCCAAGCTAACGCGTTATAATAGAATTAACGACGAGGAGCTGGGGGAAATTATTCGCTTTATTCAGCGATTAAACCCCAAACCCGGTGGACGCATCAGCCAGTCAGCGCCCCAGTATGTCATTCCTGACGTGTTCGTCAGCAAACAGGAAGGCCGTTGGAACGTGCGATTAAATAGCGAATCCGCACCAAAGCTACGCATCAACCCGACCTATGCGTCCTATATACAACGGGGCAAACAGAGCGATGACAACACCTTCCTTAAAAACAATATGCAGGAAGCACGCTGGTTTATCAAAAGCCTGCAGAGTCGGAATGAAACTCTGATGCGGGTGGCGACGTCTATTGTAGAACACCAGCGCACGTTTCTTGACTATGGCGAGGAAGGAATGAAGCCACTGGTACTGCGTGAGATTGCAGAAGAGCTCGAACTGCATGAGTCCACCATTTCCAGGGTGACAACACAGAAATACATGCATACCCCCAGAGGCGTGTTTGAATTCAAATACTTTTTCTCCAGCCATGTTGGCACAGCCGATGGCGGAGAATGTTCAGCTACGGCCATACGAGCCATGATCAAAAAGCTGATTGAAAGTGAAGAACCCAGAAAACCAATGAGCGACAACAAAATTGCCAGCTTACTGGTGGAACAGGGTATAAATGTGGCGCGACGCACCGTGGCTAAATACCGAGAAGCCATGATGATACCGCCGTCAAACGAACGTAAACGCCTGTCCTAGGCAATGCACTAAGGAGTCCTTATGCAACTTAATCTAACTGGGCACCATATCGACATCACCGATTCACTGCGCAACTATGTTGAAGAAAAAATACAGCGCATTGAAAGGCACTTCGACAAGGTGACCAATACACAC
Organism: Gammaproteobacteria bacterium; assembly: GCA_041563375.1. GTDB lineage: Bacteria > Pseudomonadota > Gammaproteobacteria > SZUA-229 > SZUA-229 > SZUA-229. The sequence goes on from JBFFND010000439.1 coordinate 2,069, forward strand.
GTAATCCTCACCGTAGAAAACGTTCGTCATAAAGCCGAAGCCACCATCAATATGACCGGCAACAACATCTTTGCCGAAAGCACAGAAGATAATATGTATGCGGCAATTGACAGCCTGATCGACAAGCTCGACAGACAGGTTAAGAAACACAAGGAAAAACTCACTGACCACCACCAGAAAGAACCTCTACCACAGGCGGACATTGAATAAAGGTTGAATAAGTCGTATGAATATCAACCATCTTATTGCACCTGATCGAGTCAGGTGC
>JBFFND010000440.1:0-2335 GCA_041563375.1 Gammaproteobacteria bacterium
CGGTTTTATTGCTCTGTTTTATTGCCGTTAGCCTGTGGCTGATAGTTGAATATGCAGACAAGGAGCGGCAGCGTGACCTGCAAAACTGGCAATCACGTCTGGCCTTGCTGGCGGAAATCAGGGCAGAGAGTGTGGAAGGCTGGATCAGCCAGCAACAGATGCAATTACGTGAGCTGGCAGATAATGCAAGCCTGCGCCTGTTTTTAACGGAACTCAGCAATGACTCGGCGGAGACGTCGGTGCTTTCAGCGCAGCAGGCGCATGTGCGTAATCTGTTGCATGTCACTGCCGAGCGTTTTGCTGTAGTCAGTTCTCAGGCTGGCCAGTCACTTAATTTGCAACAGCAGAAACCGTTTGGCCTGGCATTGCTGGATGGCGACGGTGAGTTAATGATGGCAAGCAAGGGGTTTGCCTTTTCAACCGAGCAGCACGCTGAAATAGTGCAGCAGACATTGAGCGACGCAAAGCCGCAGCTTATTGATTTTCATAAAGCAGGGCAGTCGGCAGTTTTGGGGTTTATTGCGCCAGTGTTCAGAATTCAGGACATGGAATCACGCGCACCAGTGGGCGCGGTACTGGTTATGTTGGATCCGGAAAGAGACCTGTATCCACTGCTGGAAAACAGGCAGAGTGCCACTGAAACCGATGAGACCTTGCTGGTAAAACAGCAGGGCCCGGCGCTGGTGTACATTAGCCCGATTCGTCATGAGCGCAGACTGTTTCACCAGTTGCCGGATAATAACAACCTGCTGGCCGCCTCTAATGCGTTTCATAATCCCGGTGCCTTTGTGCGCATGGCGGACTACAGTGGGGAGACGGTATTAATGACCGGGCGCAAGCTCAATCAGACGCCCTGGGGGCTAATACAGAAAATTAATGCAAAGGAAGCACTGGCCGAATCAAACCGGCACCAGCAGTTTTTGCTCACCACGTTTAGTGTATTGATTCTGTTTCTGGCAGCAGCGTTTATTGCAGTATGGCGTCATGGTACCAGTTTACGCTTGCAGCAGATCAGTGAAACACTGGAAAACCGCACGGCTTTACTTAATGCAGTTACCGATAATATCCGTGAACATATTTTTCTACTGGACCAGCAAGACAGAATTGTGTTTGCAAATCCGTCATTTGCCGCATTGTATGAATTACAGGTAACGGAGTTGATTGGTAAGCATCTACCGGTCATTCTCGGTGTTGAACAGGCGCAGCAGTTAAAAACTCTCTCACAGCAGGCCGAATCAAATAGATTATTGACACTAAATAATACACAACAGGACAACGTGTATCATGTGTCGATTAAACAGTTATCCAGTGGCGAACATCAGGGTGAAGTGCTGTATGTGCTGCATGACATTACCCTGCTTAAACAGGAACAGGAAAAACGCGAACAGCTCGGCCAGGGCATTATCAATACCCTGGTGAAAGCAGTGGATCTGCATGACCCTTATTGCGCCAACCATTCACAACGTACACGGGAAGTGGCTGTAGAAATCGGGCGAGCAATTAATCTTGGCGAATCACAGCTGGAAAGTTTGCAGATAGCCGCGTTACTGGCCAATATCGGTAAACTGATGTTGCCCAGGGAAATCCTGACTAAACTGGAGCCATTGTCTGAAGAGGAAGCCGCCCAGTTGCGACGCCATATAGATTACACCGTCGAAATTCTCTCGGATCTGTCATTTAATGGCCCGGTGCTGGATATTATTGCGCAGAAAAATGAACGCATGGATGGCAGCGGCTATCCCAGAGGAATAGCGGGTGACGACATACTGCTTGAGTCCCGTGTGCTTGCGGTGGCCAATGCATTTGTCGCCATGGTCAGTTCCAGGGCCTACCGCGAAGGTCGCAGCGTGAACGAGGTGACCGATATATTGCTGCAGCAATCCGGTTCGCTATACGATCGACACGTGGTGGCCGCACTGTTTCATATAGCTGAAAACCAGGCCAACTGGTCGTCCTGGCAACAGGTGCAAGCGCCCCGGTCGTAAATTAGTATATTAGCGTAGTCTACTTGTGTTTTAGGGCAAGGAAAGACATTATGCGCTTCATAATCCAGGGTATCCTGGACAACCCTATTTACCGAAAACGGGAAGATACCCGTTGGGCAAGTCAGGAGCTTGTGAGCAATATGTATGAATCGTTTTATGGGCTAACGGAAAAGCCGTTTACGCTATTACCTGACCCTGAATATCTTTACCTGAGCCCCAAGCATCAGCGTGCGCTGACATTGCTGCAATACGGCATGATGAATCAGGCCGGCTTCAGTGTGATCAGTGGTGACACCGGTGCAGGCAAAACCACCCTGATCCGCCGCCTGCTGGCGGATCTCGAAGACAAC
>JBFFND010000441.1:0-2326 GCA_041563375.1 Gammaproteobacteria bacterium
AATTGAATGGTCCGGATTGACCGGGATTACGATGTCCGACAACTGAGGTAAGTGTTTCAGGCTATGTCGGCTGATGCGTTCATAATGCTGAATAAATCTAGCCAGTTCAGCATCAGACATAATTCGTTGCCCGCTGTCTGTTGAATGACTGTTTCTAAGTTTGTGTTCCTGTAGTCGCCGCCATTGATAGACGTGTTCAAAGTCGGCGGCCTTGAGCATAATACAGAGATCGGCGTGGCTGAAAATATGTTGCTGATACAGTTTCAGATGTTGATTGGCGTAATGGCGCCAGCTGCCATCCGGATCTTCCTCGGCTTCCAGTTGATTAATTGGCTGTACCAGCTCGCTGGCTGATTGCGCTGGACTGTTATTGCACCAGCCTTCAAATAATACAATGTCAACAGGCGGCTGTTCTGGCCACTGATCTTCAGGACAGCGATCATCCATGGCTTTATCGAAGCGGGGGATACGACAGGCTTTGCCCTTCAGTAGACTGAACAGGGTGGATTGCATCAGTTCCATATCATGGGTGCCGGGTACGCCACGGGTTATTAGTAACGGGTGTGCGGTTTTACTCAGCGTTTCTCTTTGCCTGCGTGTGGCATAAAAATCATCCAGTGAAATATTGGCGACACGCAATGGGGTTTCAATTTCAATCAGCTGTTTAAGAAAATATGTCAGGGTTGATTTGCCGCTGCCCTGGGCGCCGTTTATGCTGATGAACAGCGGCTTGCGCTGTTTTAGATTCACAATATACTGCATTAACGGTAGATATACCTGTGTCACCGTTGTTTCAAATGTATCAGGCAGCTGTAGACGCTGTATCAACTGCTGGCTGAGATCTCGGCTTTTGCTGCTCGGGTAGTCGGTGGCTGACTGCGTCATATCTGGTTACTGTTTTCTGCTTCAGGTCGTGGTAAGTCAGGTGTTATTCAGGGTCGTTGCAATATCTGTGCACATTTTGTGGCCTGGTTTAATATTTTTATATAGTTGTGATTATACGCCTTCGGGTTTGCTACTTGAGTTGCCTGATTGGGCCGATGTTTTGTGTCGATCCTGTCGCTTACTGGCCGGGAACATATAAATGCCGGTCGTGTCATAATTGCTGGGCCAGGCTCTGCCTCTGTGCGAGCGCCTTATTTTGGTGCATGGTCTATTGGCGTCTCAGCTGGGGCACTGGTATAACCACGTGCAATCCAGCTGTCGGGTTCACCTATGAGCATGAGTCAGTCTTATGAAACATTACATCAATGTGCTATTTCAATCATACGCTTTCACCCTGGCCGGGTCTAAAGCGGCTGTTACTGGCTGTTTACTGCTGATCTCGCTGGTCATGTCCCCGGCTATGGCGCTGGCCGCTACAGAGCGTTTCAAAGATGGACATATTCATTACAACCAGAATATGTGGGATATGCTGCCACCGGATCGAGCGATTCATATGCTGAAGGAGGCGGGGATCGAGCGGGCGCTGGTGGGGTCTACCCCCACGCTGGGAACAGAAAAACTTTACCGTGAGGATCCGCTGCTGGTGGTACCGATGATGATGCCCTATAAGGATTATCGTCATCGCTTTTACTGGTTTAATGATCCGCAGCTGATTGATTATCTGCGCGAGCAACTGGCCCGTGTACCCTATGTGGGCTTTGGCGAGTTCCATATTTTCGGTGATGATATGGATTCGGAACCGGTAGCCCAGATGATTGCACTGGCACGGCAAAAGCAGCTGGTGCTACAGCCCCATACCGACTTACCCGGCATGCTGATTTTACTGGATAAAGCGGCTGATCTGCCGGTGATCTGGGCGCATGGTGGGTTTGATGTGCCGATTGACACGCTGAAGTCACTACTCGATCGATATCCAGAGCTCACTATAGACCTGTCATTTCGTGAAGGGCTGCTGATTGATAACCAGAAGCTGACAGAGGAATGGCGGGCGTTCCTGAATGAATACTCCACACGATTCCTCACCGGTATGGATACCTATAAAACCACTCGCTGGGCAGACCTGCCGGTGCTGGCGGAGCGTACAAAAAACTGGCTGGGTCAGCTGGATAAAACTGCTGCAGAGAACATCGCGCATAACAACTTCGAGCGTCTGTTCGGCAAATAAGGTTTTGTTCAACTTTGCAGCCAGCCGGCCTCAGAGCCGGTTAGCCGCGACTACGCTTTGCTCCCACTGTGCGGTAAGGTAATATCTGTGGCATGAGCAAAACCTCCACGCCCCGTTTTAGCTGGGCATTTATCCTGAACGCCGCTGCCAGGCATAAGCCTTCACTGATTCAGGCCAATCTTATCGCTATACTTGCCGCCGTGATCAGTGCGCCCA
>JBFFND010000442.1:0-2304 GCA_041563375.1 Gammaproteobacteria bacterium
AGGCACAGAACGAGAACCGTATAAAAGCCTGCTGCAAAGCAATAAAATGAGGAGCAGAATCCATATTGCAGGTTATAGACATGATGCGCCAGAACTGATAGCTGCAAGCGATATACTTATACAACCATCCACCGCTGGCGAAGGCCTGCCACGTGTAATACTGGAATCACTTGCCTATGGCACACCTGTGATAGCCTCGGCGAACAAAGGCAGTATGGAGATTATCGAAGACAGCTATAATGGTTATATCGTCCCCATTAAAGACTTCAGTGCGATAGCCGACAAAATTCGAAGATTGATTAATGACCCTGAACTTCTGCAAAAACTTTCATCCAGCAGCAGGGAAATACTCGAAGGCAAGATGTCGCATAAAAACACCGTTAACCAATACATAGAATATTTCAAATCCCTGATTGATTAATAGACCGCACTATTATTTATGCATCACCAGCTTTAACTTATCTACAACATCATCAACACTAATCAAATCCATTGCGCCGGCCCTCTCTATCCTGGTACCCCAGGGCAAGCTATCTGCTGATTTATGCAGAAACATATCGGCTGCTTCATCGAATTTATCAACACAATACTCCAGCGATCCATATGGCCCGCTTCGTCGACTCCAGGTACATGCATACAAGCCAATCACCGGCACACCTAATGCGTTGGCTATATGAGCTGGCCCTGAATCCGGCGACACAACAACGCTTGCTTTGCTTAATAAACCGCATAACTGCTGTAACGTATCCTTGCCCACCAGATTTGTAGCTACACCCTTCATATGATGCGTAATCCGGGCAGCCATATCTTTCTCCGCTTTACTCATGCCACCACTTAGCACAACCTGCATGCCAAATTCATCTATTGCATAATCAGCTAACTGCGCATACCTTTCTGCTCGCCAGTTTCGCATCTCGTGACTCGAACAGGCGGAAATAACCAGCAGCGGTCTGTCTCCCTTAACATAGTGATTAACAAATGATAAAGCGTCTTCTGTCAGGGGGATGCTCCAGTCTGGCTCCTGAGCATCAATACCCAGTGATCGTGCAAAAGACAAAAAGCCCTGAACCTGATGCTGTTGCTTAACATCTGGAACAGTATGATTGACAAATAATTGATGAAAGTCCCTTGACCTGGCTTTATCCCATCCAAGTTTTATATCGGCTTTAATCCCGATACTTGCAATATTTGCCCTTGCTGCCGTTTGCATATGCAATAAGACATCAAAGTGCTCAGCTTTCAATGTTTTCCACAGGTCCAGATATGACCGAACCCCCCTGGATTTATCAAAGACAATAAAACGAACACCCTCAATAAGCTGCAGTAACTTATACTCCAGCTTCCCACATACCCAGGTTATTTCGACCTCAGGCCAGCTGGACTGAATAGCTCGCACAACGGGTATTACATGCGTGACATCCCCAATAGCGGATAATCTTAAAATACATAGCTTATCCGGTGGACTCTGGAATGGTAATTTTTCTGACATTTCAATACCTGTGATCGCGCAAGCAACGCATCTGCGCTAAAAATATTTTTTCTTATTTTTCATGTAGTTACAAAACACAAAACCGCGAACCTGTATTAACAACACCTCGCGCAGCTTACTTATTGCTGCTAGAATGCACTGGATTAATATTTTTTAGCTCTGGAATTTAAAGTGCCATCAAACTTAAACTCTCCATTACTTAAACGCTATAATTTCCAATACATTTTCGTTGCTATATCGCTAATCCTGTATCCCGCAACGGTATTAACCGTTAAAAACGTGAATGGCCTGATTTCCGGCCTGTTCGTTATAGGCGGAATTATACTGATAGCGTACAGACATAACAAAGAAATCCAGCCCAGCAGAGATGAAATGCTGTTTTACTTTTCACTTGTTGTGTTTTTTTTAGCGACGACTACTTGTACCATACTAGGCGGCCCCCAGTATGGAGCCACGGGCAAATTCCTCCACTTACTGCTAGCCATACCGCTGTATATTTATCTCCGATACACCGGCATATCACTGGCCTGTCTATGGTATGGACTCACTATAGGAACATTCGTTGCCACTTCATATGCGATATATGAAGTCTGGTTTGCTGGCCAGCACAGGGCCCAGGGTATTACTCACCCTATTCTGTATGGCGACCTGAGCCTGGCAATGGGCTTCATGTCGGTGGCTGGCATCGGCTGGTTCAGAGAACGCGGTAAGCTGCAAACAATCCTGCCTGTAGCTGCTTTTTTCTTCAGCCTGCTTGTAACGGCACTTTCATCCGCACGTGGAAGCTGGGTCGCATTGCCCTTGCTTTTGCTTAT
>JBFFND010000443.1:0-2296 GCA_041563375.1 Gammaproteobacteria bacterium
AACAGTATTGATAAGCCTGGCATGGATCGAACGGATTGATCTGCAGCAGCGAACGTTAAAAATTAATATGAGTCGTGAAGTGATACTGCAGGCGCCGCCATTCAATGCGGATAAACCCATAAGCCGCGCTGATGAAAACGACTTGTTCAGTTATTACAGGCGTCGGCCTTACTGGTCATAATTGAGCGGGCGATATAACGGGTGGCGGAACGCGGAGAGAATGAGCCGGAGCAAACCACTGGCACCCGCCAGGCGGCGGATGCCATGGCTGATATAAAAGCAACTACAGGGCTGGACGTATGCTGTCAGGCTCCACTATAGGTCATGCACATGACGGAATCCCCGTCCATACCGACATGGATTTTTTCTGCGCTACATTGCATATCTTCGTTGAAATTGCAGTTACCCACCTTGCAGGCGCCGACACCGGCGCGGATACTGGTCTGCTGGATGTGGCTGGAATTGCAGAACAGGGTGTCACAATGGGGGCTTTCCCCATCGCCAATGGTAATGGCCCGGGCATGACACTGGCTGTCTGTGTTATAGGTACATTCAGAAACTTCACACTGGGACACGAGGGGCATATCAATGGTCATTTTCATCATGGTCTCCTGGTGAACTGGGTTGGTTGAATTACGGTCTCCACAATGCTCATGGAGGCTAACAGACCCTAACGCCAGACCGGTTTATGTACATTGAAATTTCTCAATCAGCTGGCTATGAAATTATTTTCCCGCTTACATTCCCTGAACCCCGGGATTAATGAACGAATACCGGCATCACAGGTCGATGCTAAGTGCTTAATCAATAATGGGAATCCAGCTCATGGGTACTTTACAATGGTAAGTCATGACCAGACATAAATCATTTGGCCTGTCCGTGGTTCAGGTGCTGCTGATAATAAATATCGGCATGTTTTTATTGCAGCTCTATACCGGCTCCATCGGATTAATCGAGCAACTGGCACTGTGGCCTATGGACAGTGCTAGCGGCGTGGTGTTCGAGCAGGCGCGACCCGGGTTTCATCCCTGGCAGCTGCTGAGTTATTCATTTCTGCATGGCAATGTCATGCATCTACTGCTCAATATGTATGCGCTGTGGCTGTTCGGCTCACGCCTGGAGCAGCGCTGGGGTTTACGGAATTTTGCCCTGTATTATTTTATCTGTGTACTGGGCGCAGCCCTGGTGCAACTGGTGGTTGCCGGGCAGAGTGCTGCGCAGGGTGAGATATATCCCACCATTGGCGCATCGGGTGGTGTGTTTGGTTTATTGCTGGCGTTCGGCCTGACGTTTCCCCGTGAAAGACTGATGCTGATTTTCCCCCCGGTGGTGCTACAGGCAAAGTGGTTTGTGCTGATCTACGGCATCATCGAGTTATGGTTCGGCATTACCGGCACCGCAGCGGGGGTGGCCCACTTCGCGCACCTCGGCGGTATGCTGACCGGTTTTTTCGTCCTGTGGTACTGGTACCTGTATCCACCCGGTTACCGTTAAGGTGCTTGAAAAAGGGTATGTTAACTGACTCTGGTTGGCGTTAGAATAATCTTACGGAAGGACTGATCCGTTCAATGCTTCCCCGATAAATGATAAAAGGAGGCCATCATGCAAACGCAACAAAAATCCACTGAATCTGGACGCCTGGGTCCTCTGGCCCACCTGGTAGGTACCTGGGAAGGCGAAAAAGGTCATGATTTCGCGCCATCTCCCCAGGAATCCGAGAAAACCCGCTACCGTGAAACGGTCAGCTTCGAGCCCGTCGGACCCATCAAAAACGGTTCTCAGGCGCTGTACGGTTTGCGTTATTCCAGCCATGCCTGGTCCTATGAGGACGAACACCCATTCCATGAAGAGCTCGGCTACTGGTTGTGGTCACCGCAAGACAACCAGGTGATCCGCTGTCTTAGCAAGCGCAACGGTATCGCCATCAATGCCGGTGGGGAGTGCATCGAAGATGACGCACGACACCTGGAAATATCTGCCCAGGCCGACGGGGATATTTTCGGCATTGCTTCAACGCCATCCCTGAACCAGGGTTTCAAAGCGGTATTCTACAAGTTCACGCTGGATGTGGAGGATGAAAATCACATCAGCTATGTCGAAGAGATACGGCTGAAAAATGGCAGTGAGGGCGCAGAGTACACCCACAAAGAAGAGAATGAACTGACCAGACTGTTTTAATCAATAAGCATAAGGAGCGGTGACAGGTAATAGTGTGTTTTGCCTGTCGCCGACTCCAGGAGCGAAGCGGCTCATGTAACAACAGTTGTCAGGAGATGGGTCGGCCAGCCTGGCATAG
>JBFFND010000444.1:0-2283 GCA_041563375.1 Gammaproteobacteria bacterium
CGGATGCTTGCATAGAATTAAAACTCCAGTGTATTGGCGTGTCGAGTTTGCTGTGTGACACAGTCCTGTGTCGGTCAGTTCAGTCGTGTTTTATGTTCTTTCTTTATTGCCGAATGCCGATGCCCCGGTTAAGTAAATACATGGCATAGCTAAACAGCAGTACATTAAAACCGACAATAATCAGTATCGCCACGGATAAATTAATATCACTGGTGCCAATTACACCGTAACGGAAGGCATTGATCATATACAGTATCGGGTTGACCAGTGAAATGCTCTGCCAGAATTCCGGTAACATCTCCAGCGAATAAAAAATTCCGCCCAGGTAGGTGAGGGGCGTCAGTACAAAGGTGGGAATAATACTGATGTCATCAAAACTGTTGGCATATACGGCGTTAATGAAGCCGGCCATGGAAAACAGCGTGGCGGTCAGGAAAAACACCATCAGGCTGAGGGCGTAGTTGTGTACCTCAATATCAGAAAAAAACATCGCCACCAGTGTCACCACCACGCCGACAATCATGCCGCGGGCGACACCCCCAGCGACATAGCCGAGCAAAATTAAACTGTTCGGCGTGGGTGATACCAGTAATTCCTCGATGCTCTTCTGGAATTTTGCACTGTAAAACGAGGCCACTACATTGCCGTAGGAGTTGGTAATCACTGACATCAGGATTAAACCCGGCACAATATAATCCATGTACTTATAGCCATCGATATCACCGATTTGCGAGCCGATTAGATTGCCGAAAATAACAAAGTACAGCGTGGTGGTAATGGCCGGCGGTAAAATCGTCTGTACCCAGATGCGAATAAAGCGCAGGTACTCGCGAATAATAATGGTTTTTAATGCGTTGTAATTTTCACTCAGGGTCATAATGCTTTACTCGCACGGGATGTGTGTTGCGATGTCTGTTTCAGGGTTTCTGCCAGCTCCTTGTTATGGCGATTCTGATCCACCAGGCGCATAAACAGCTGTTCAAGCCGGTTGGTTTTATTGCGCATGGTCATCACATGCATGCCCTGTTCGCTTAACAGGCTGATCAGCGTATGGATGTGGGTGCCGGCCTCAAGGCAAACCTCTATACTGCTGTCATCCAGTACTTCAATGTCAAACTTCGCCAGCTCACCCTGTGAAAACACTGCGCTGTCCTGGAACGGCACCGCAAAATAAAAAATAAAAGTTTCGATATTCAGCTGACCCAGCAGCTGTTTCATACTGGTGTGCTCAATGGTGCAGCCATGGTCAATAATGGCGATGTTCCGGCACAGGCTTTCCGCCTCTTCCAGGTAATGGGTGGTCAGGATAATGGTGGTACCCTGCTCATTAATCTGCCTGAGGAATGCCCACATCGAACGACGGATTTCGATGTCGACGCCGGCAGTGGGTTCATCCAGAATCAATAATTTGGGCTGGTGCACCAGCGCACGGGCAATCATCAGGCGGCGTTTCATGCCGCCGGATAATTGCCGCGCCGCGACGCGGCGTTTATCCCACAGCTCAAGCTGCTTTAAATACTGCTCGGCACGTTCACGGGCCAGCTTGCGCGGAATGCCGTAATAACCGGCCTGGTTAATCACGATTTCCTCGATCGGTTCAAACTGGTTGAAGTTGAACTCCTGGGGCACCAGCCCGATGCAGGCCTTGGCCGCCGCCAGCTCTGTGTCGTAATCATGACCAAACACGCTGACCTGCCCCGAGGTCTTATTGACCAGGCCACTGATAATGCCGATGGTGGTGGATTTGCCTGCGCCATTAGGGCCGAGCAGGGCGAAAAAGTCACCTTCGTTAACCGTCAGATTAACGCCCTTGAGCGCCACGGTGCCATTACCATAGGTCTTATTGAGGTTGTTGATCTGCAGCGCGTGCATAACCGGGCCTGCCCTTATAAGTTAGTAAGTAAGTATATGATTATACAGAAAAAATAAACCGCTTATCCGTTTCGTATTGAAATGCACGGGAATAAATCATACGATTGTCTGATAACGGCCGACAAACTGCAACCGCTGTCCTTGTGCCAGACGCGGTGTATGACGGCCACGCATGACCGTAACACGGCTGCAGGGGATTATCACACAGGTAAAAATATGGGAACCAAAGGATCAGTAAATCGCAGACGGATTGTTGAAGCGGCGGATCAGCTGTTTTACTCCCGTGGTTACAACCAGACCTCGTTCAGTGATATTTCCGATGAAACCGGCATTCCGCGTGGTAATTTTTACTATTACTTCAAAACCAAGGAAGACATACTGGCGGCGGTGATGGATCAGCGGCTGGAAGAA
>JBFFND010000445.1:0-2281 GCA_041563375.1 Gammaproteobacteria bacterium
GGATGGTGCAACCGCAACCCGCTGGGCCTATCTGCTGGCATTGATTCCCGCCGCCATTGCCGCCGGACTTTACTTTAGCTTCCAGCCACAAACCGTGCTGATTGCCGGACTGGTTATTTTCGGTGTGGTGTTTGCGATTAACTCGGCGGTGCATTCCTACCTGATCGTTGCCTGGTCTGAACACGACCAGGTATCGATGAATGTCGGTTTCTATTATATGGCCAATGCCGGTGGGCGGCTGCTGGGTACGGTGCTCTCCGGCTGGGTTTACCAGAATCAGGGCCTGGTTGGCTGTCTTATCTGGTCCAGTGCCTTTGTGCTGGCCTCGGCGATACTGGCGCAACGTTTGCCGGATCCGCAACTACCCGCTGTAGATGGCTGAGCAGGTGACATCATCGGGTCATAAAGAAAGCATGTGTCTGCTGGCCTTTACAACTGGATGAATTCTTCCGCTAACAGGGTTACACTCAGCTTATATCATTACTCGTTTGTAGTTAAGTGAGTTGCAAACGCCCTGGTGAAAACAAATGACGTAATTATGATGCGGAGGCAATTATGCAGGATCAGTTTCATAGCTTTAGTGAACTCTTTGCCCAGCTGGGTCTTGATTCAGATGCGGATGCCATTGAAAACTTTCTCAGTGAACACTCACCACTGCATGAAAACACCGAATTAGCGGATGCGCCTTTCTGGAATGATTCACAGGCACAGTTTTTACGCGAAGCCCTGAGCAGTGACAGCGACTGGGCGGAAATTGTGGATGCGCTGAACCTGGCCCTGCGTTAGATGCACTCGTCTTTATGTGAATAAAGACAGGTCGTATGCATTCGCACTCACATCATCATTCATCTTCAGCGCAAACAAGCCATAAACATAAGTCACAGAACAGTTTATATCTGGCGGCTGCTATTACCCTGGGTTATGCGCTGATTGAAGCACTGGTTGGCTGGTGGTCTAACTCACTGGCCCTGATCAGTGATGCCGGGCATATGCTGACCGATACATCGGCCCTGTTGATTGCTGCGCTGGGTGCCTGGTTTGCTACACGTGCGGCAACCCGGCGCTTCAGTTTCGGTTTTGGCCGAGCCGAGTTTATTACCGCCTTTATCAATGGTCTGCTGATGCTGGCGGTGGTAGCGACGGTGGTGTATCACGCGTTTGATCGCCTGATCAATCCGTTAGAGGTCAAGGGCGAGGCAGTAACACTGGTGGCTTTTATTGGCCTGTTATTAAATGTAGTGGTGCTGTTTCTGCTCAAACACGATGCCGCCGATCTTAATCGCCGTGCGGCTATTCTGCATGTGATGGCCGATCTGCTGGCGTCGGTTGCGGCTCTATTATCCGGTGTTATTATTGTCTTCACCGGCTGGGTGATTATCGACCCCATACTGTCACTGATTATTATGTTGCTGGTGTTATATTCCACTTACCATCTTTTAATGGAAGCGGTGCAGGGGCTAATGGCAGGTGTGCCCCCGGGCTACTCACTGCAAACCATCGGCCAGGCCATGGCAGAAGTTGATGGTGTTAAATCGATTCACGACCTGCATATCTGGTCGCTCACCTCAAACAGAGCCGCACTTTCGGCGCATGTGGTGATTGATGATTTAAATAACTGGCAGCAGATTCGTGAGCGCCTGTGCAATATGCTGAATAGCGATTTCTCGATTGAACATGTCACCCTGCAGCCGGAGCCGGTGGCCGTGGCGGTGAATTTTAATTAGATCCTGCAATTAATCACTGGTGGGCGTCATTATGCCAGGACGCCGGTTTATCTTCTCTAGCAGACTGGCTACCTAATGTGTTTTATCAGTCCAGAGCTGAAATATTTTAATTAAAATGCATGCATGATATGTTTGCGCAGGTGTCACAATCCATGTTTATCTGTGCACAACCTGTTAACCCATTTTAAAACTCCCCCGCACTATTGTTGTCTTAAACCTGTTAATCGCTGAGTTGTCTTACACCTGAAAACCGGAGTATTTGCCGACCATGTTTGAGAGTGTCTTTGTACAGATTGGCGTTATTGTCGGCATTGCCGCCATTGGGGGAGTGTTAGCACAATGGTTGCGCCAGCCGCTGATTGTCGCTTTTATTGCGGTTGGGATTCTGCTGGGGCCTTCTGTAACCGGGGTTGTGACCCACAGCAGTGAAATCGAGCTGTTTGCCAGTCTGGGCATCGCGCTACTGCTGTTTGTGGTGGGGCTGAAGCTGGATCTGCACATCATCCGCACCGTCGGCCCGGTCGCACTGGCCTCAGGTCTTGGGCAGGTGCTGTTTA
>JBFFND010000446.1:0-2280 GCA_041563375.1 Gammaproteobacteria bacterium
CTTATTGACACACCAAATTACGGTGTCAGGGACGAAAACGGCTCGCTGTCTGATGAGAAGTTGAAAAAAGTCGCCGAGCTGGAACAGGTGAAGATGTTTGAAATAAAACTTAGCCAGGGTGCCAAGCCAGGCAAGGGCGGTATTTTACCCGGCGGCAAGGTGACTGCTGAAATTGCCGCAATTCGCTGTATTCCACAGGGTGTGGACTCGATCAGCCCGAACCGCCACCCACAGATTAATTCCAACGATGAATTGCTGGAGATGATTCACCATGTGCGCGAACTCACCGGAAAGCCGGTGGGCTTTAAAGCGGTAATTGGCACCTATAACTGGATTGATGAACTGTGCAAACTGATTAACCAGCGCGGCGTCGAATATGCACCGGACTTTATTACCGTTGACAGTTCCACCGGTGGCACCGGCGCGGCACCCATGAGTTTGATTGATTATGTGGGCATGCCGATTGCAGAAAGCCTGCCACTGGTGGTGGATACCCTGGAAACCTATGGCCTGCACGAACGGGTCAAGGTGATTGCCTCGGGCAAATTGATTACACCGGCGGATGTGGCCTGGGCGATTTGTATGGGGGCCGACTTTGTGGTCTCGGCGCGGGGCTTTATGTTTGCACTGGGCTGCATACAGGCACTGCAATGCGATAAAAACACCTGCCCCACCGGCATCACCACCCACAATAAAAAACTGCAGCGAGGACTGGTTTCCACACAGAAATCATCCCGCGTGACCCACTACATTGAAAACATGATGCACGAAGTCGGCGTGATCGCTCACTCCTGCGGAGCTGCCTCACCACAGGATTTAAAACGCCACCATGCGCGAGTGGTGCTGGCCAATGGTCGTTCCAGCTCGCTGGATGAACTCTACCCTGAAGCACAGCATGACCATTAACCAGCGCGCATAAGCCACGCTGATCAACCCGGGAATAAACGGCCTGGTTATTCTGCAACCCTATAAAATATTTTTAGCCCCCGCCCATTAATAGATTTATTTGGCGATTGCGTGGCAAAGCCCTACACTGGTGGATAGTCAACAACGCGTTATGAGGTGAATGTGATGGATATTCATATGACGGACGTAATGCTGCATATCGACGAAACACTGAACACTAAACAGCAGGAAGCCCTGGAGGCGCAGGTGCGCAATCAACAGGGAGTGATTGCCCTGGGTTATCACGAAACAAAACCGCACTTAATGATTGTTGAGTACGATCAGGATAAAACCACACCGCAGCAATTACTGCACCATATACAGGATTATGGCCTGCACGCCGAGATTGTGAGCATGCTGTAAAACGCTGAGCGACTCAGCACTATAACTGGCAAAGGGATCTGCCAGTAAGCTGCAATAACTCACTAGTCGAACAGTTTCTGCCACCAGCGACGACGATTATTGGCAGGCTTGAGCGCAGTTTCAAGATTCACCGGTGGCATTTTCGACATCACCCAGCCGGGCAATGGCGGGTTTTCACTGAAGCCGCAACTCACGCCGAGATTATGCGGATCAAAAATCTTGATGAAGTCCGGGTTATGATGATTGTCCGCATACACAATGCCGCAGTAGTCCTCGTCGTGTTCACGTCGCAGCAGCTGATCGATTTCATCAATAAAGGTCAGTACCTGCTGCTTGCTGCTGGTGGTTTGCGGCGCATCCTCACCGACTGCATATATATACCAGCTGTCATCCACCTGCGGTCGCAGCGTGTCCCAGAAAGTGGCCAGTTGCTCCCAACGCATCAAGGATTCAAAACGACCAGTTTTAAAACGTTCCACATAAGGATCGGAGTAGTGCTGAGGCTGTGACATTCAATTAACCCATCTTCATTTTATTTGTAGGCGCGCTGCTTAACTGAGCGTATTGACTGGCGCAATTAATTATTTAATTAGCCAGCGACTGCTGCAACCAGTGCTGTATTTCATCTATGCCTTTATGCAGAAACGCAGCGTCATTATAAACATTGGCAATCATAATCACTCCCTGCATTTTTGCCAGCAAATTCATTGCAATCTCACTGGCACGCTGTCCTTGCCCCATTTCAATCAGCTGCTGCTCTATCCAGTTTTTCATCAGGTCAAACACGGCGGTGAGACGTGCACGGGAAATATCCGGTTCCTGCTGTTTTGCCAGCTCGGCACTCAGTGTGCCAATCGGGCAACCGTAATGTAGAACCTCGTCCTGTTTGTGCAGCGGAAAATGCAGCAGACACAACAGGCGCTGCAGGGGTTGTTCACTGGCCTGCTCGCAGGCAGTCAGCACCTGCTGGAA
>JBFFND010000447.1:0-2269 GCA_041563375.1 Gammaproteobacteria bacterium
CTGAGTAGCCGGGTATTGGCATCCATCAGCTCGATCATCGCCCGTTCCGGCTGGTGACCGGAAATATCCGCAATGCGTAATTCCACCCCGCGGGCGCGCAGGGCATCCCAGACAATAAAGTTGGACGGGAATTCCTGGTTGCTGATCACGATATTGTCATGGGGTTGCCAGTGAATACCCTGGGCAATAATCGACAGGCCTTCCGAGGTGTTTTTCAATAGCGCGATTTCATCCGCCGACTCGGCATGAATCAGCTCCGCCAGCGACTGTTTCAGTTGCTGCTCTTTGGCCAGCCATTGCGTGTAATGGCGTGAGCCGACGCGGCCGTTCTCCTCGGCAAACTGCTGCACCGCTCGCACCGTGCGCTGAGGCCAGGGTGCCACTGCGGCGTGGTTAACGTAAATAAGCGATGGATCAAGATCGAATTCGTTGTGCATATAGGGTACTTTGACTTAGTAGTTGTGTATGAAGGCGTCGCGTAAGATCATAGCCCAGTATGAAAAATCAGTGTAACAGGTGAAACCATGCCGATTGAAATCGAACGCAAATTTTTACTCGCCGATGAGGGCTGGCGTGAGCAGGTAGTTCGCTCCAGCCGTATTCGCCAGGGCTATATGGGCAAGGCGGACAAGGCCTCGGTACGCATCCGTATTCAGGGCGCATCCGCCAATATCAATATTAAAAGCGCCACGCTGGCCATGCGGCGCCAGGAGTACGAGTACGGGATTCCGCTAGATGAAGCGGAGGAAATGCTCGACACCCTGTGCAACACACCGCAAATTGATAAAACCCGGTTTATTGTCGAGCACGACGGACACACCTGGGAAATCGACGAGTTCTATGGCGACAACCAGGGGCTGCTGGTGGCCGAGGTGGAACTGGGCAGTGAGGACGAAGCGTTTGGTCGGCCTGACTGGCTGGGGGATGAGGTTACTGAAGACCCGCGTTATTACAATGTAAATCTGATCCGTCATCCATTTAAAGACTGGTAATTTATCCAGGCTATACGCCATGGCGTAAAGTGCTATGATTTGCGCAAATAAAAAACAAATACTAGGGAGCCTCACATGGCAAATATTCGCGTCATGCTGGTTGATGATCACGATCTGATTCGCTATGGCCTGCGCCGGTTACTTGAGGATCAGTCAGGGATTGAAGTGGTGGATGAAGCCCGTAGCGGGGAAGAGGCGCTGGAAAAAGTGCGCACGGTGAAACCCGATGTGGTGCTGATGGATATCAATATGCCGGGCATCGGGGGTTTTGAAGCCACCAGTCGCCTCAATAAAACCGGTGCCGAGTGCAGGGTGATTGTACTTACTGTGCACAGTGAAGGACCTTTACCGAAACGTATCCTGGAGGCCGGGGCAGTGGGTTATTTAACCAAGGGTTGCCCGGTGGAAGAAATGGTGGAAGCGATTCAGCGAGTCAATGCCGGGCAGCGTTATATTGCGCCGAGCATTGCCCAGCAACTGGCACTGTCGATGCTGCCCGGAGAGAGTTCGCTACTGGATGCATTGTCGCAGCGCGAACTGCAGGTGCTGATTATGATCAGCCAGGGCATGCGCACCAATGCGATCTCCGACAAGCTGGCACTCAGTCCGAAAACCGTCAGCACCTACCGCAAGCGGCTGCATGAAAAGCTGGATGTCTCGAATGATGTGGAGATGATGCATCTGGCGATCAAGCATGGCCTGCTTGATTCTGAATAAACCTATAATAAACAGTTTGTTAACATACATTTCTAGAATTGTTTAAAGCTATAAGGGTTTATTTAAGCTGTAGAAATATCCAGTAAAATCAATTGCTTGCGATAAAAATGAACCTCCTGATCATGTATTGCTTTTTTGTGTTTAGTTAAATTTATATTAATCAGTAAGTTATAATAGATATTAAAAGTAAATTATTGGTTTAATCAAGCGCTTGATTAGCTGGTAAAATACGCCTTATGTCAGCTACAACCAATATCCCCAGTCCATCCGCTTTCGATGCCGATGCGTTTTTAAAAAACCTGTCCAGCCATGCCGGTATCTATCGCATGTACGATGCCGAGCAAAACCTGCTGTATGTGGGCAAGGCAAAAAACCTGAAAAAACGCGTGTCGAGTTACTTCAGAAAATCCGGGCTGTCGGTTAAAACCCGGGCGCTGGTTAAACAGATTCACCACATCGACGTCACCATTACCCACACCGAAAGTGAAGCGCTGCTGCTGGAGTCCAACCTGATCAAGGCACACCAGCCGCGCTACAATATTCTGCTGCGCGACGATAAA
>JBFFND010000448.1:0-2262 GCA_041563375.1 Gammaproteobacteria bacterium
ACTCGCCATAGCGCTTCATATATCAGGTACATCCCAATCAGCACAAGTGTGACTAAATTAATCAATGTAGCGATGACTTCAGCGCGTTTATAACCGAAGGTTTTGAAATGATCGGCCGGTTGACGACCGACCTTTCTGGCGACCCAGGCAATGAGCAGTGAAGCGGCATCACTGAAATTATGCAGCGCATCGGCAATCAGTGAAAGGCTGCCAGAAATAACCCCACCGATCACCTGTGCCAGGGTCAACAGTAAATTAATAGCGATGGCGAGCCCCAGACGGCGATCGCCCATTTCGCTCATATCATGATCATGTTGATGTGAATGGCTCATTATAGGTTTACGATTTTTTATTTATCTCATCGTCACCCTGATGCAACCAGTGATATAGCACGGGTAAAACCAGTAGCGTGAGTAGTGTCGAAGAAATAATGCCACCGATCACAACGGTTGCCAATGGTCGTTGTACCTCGGCCCCTGTTCCCGTATTGAGGGCCATAGGAATAAAACCCAGGCTTGCAACTAGAGCAGTCATCAATACAGGACGAAGTCGCGTTAATGCACCTTCTGTAACGGCCAGGATCAAATCACCTTTTTCATGCCAGAGATCACGTATAAACGCGAGCATGACCAGGCCATTCAATACGGCCACACCGGATAAGGCGATAAAGCCGATGCCGGCAGAAATAGACAGGGGCATATCACGCAAATACAGAGACAGCACACCGCCGGTTAATGCCAGCGGGATACCGCTAAAAATAATCAGGGCATCTTTTAACGAAGCAAAAGCCATCACCAGAATACCTAAAATCATAAACAAGGTGACAGGCACAACAATTGACAGGCGTTTACTGGCAGATTCGAGCTGTTCAAAGGTGCCACCATAGTCCAGCCAGTAACCGGCGGGCAGCTGCACTTCATTGCGCACTTTATCTTTAACTTCGTTGACAAAACTACCCAGGTCACGGCCTCGCACATTAGTGGTGACGACAACGCGTCGTTTACCGTTTTCTCGACTGATCTGTGCCGGTGCCGGTGAAATATCCAGGGTGGCGACTTCATTTAAAGGCACGTAATCGCCATTGGCTAAAGGCACCGGCAGAAAGGCCAGTTTTTCAACATCGCGGCGGATGGTTTCGGGTAAGCGAACCACCAGCTCAAAGCGACGATCGCCTTCGTATAATATTCCAGCCGACTCTCCACCAATGGCTGCTGATACCCAGTCCTGTAGTTCAACCACATTGAGTCCATATCGACCCAGTGCGGTTCGATTGGGAATCACAGATAAGGTGGGTAAACCGGTGACCTGTTCTACCCGGGCATCAGCCGCACCTTCAACCTGTCGCACTGTATTGAGAATATCTGTAGCGGTCAGTAACAACTGATCAAGGTCATCGCCAAATACCTTGATACCCACATCGGCGCGCACACCTGAAATCAGCTCGTTGAAACGCATCTGTATCGGCTGGGTGAACTCATAATTATTGCCTGGAAGTTCTTCCACCGAGGCCTCCATCTGCGCGACCAGCTCCGCTTTAGTTTTATCAGGGTCAGGCCATTCACTTCGAGGTTTGAGAATGACAAAGTTATCCGCCACATTAGGTGGCATAGGATCCGTGGCAATCTCAGGTGTACCGATACGCGCAAATACCTTGTCTACTTCAGGGAAGGATTTGATTCGCTGTTCAAGTATTTCCTGCATTTCGACCGACTGTTCCAGGCCCGTGCCGGGTATGCGCATTGCATGCAGGGCGATATCGCCTTCATTTAACTGGGGTACAAATTCCGAGCCCAGGGTAGTCGCCAGCCAGATACTAAAAACAACCAGCAACGAGGCAAAACCAAGTACCAGCAGCCGAAACTTCAGGGCCAGTTGCAACAACGGTTTATAAGCGTTTTTGCTTGAACGAATGATCGGGCTTTCCTTTTCGCTGATCTTGCCATTTATGAAAACCGCGACAGCGGCGGGAACTACCGTGAGCGACAAAATCATCGCCGATATTAATGCCATCACCACGGTGGCCGCCATGGGGTGAAACATTTTGCCTTCAACCCCGGTGAGCGAGAAGATGGGGATGTACACAACGGTAATGATCGCCACACCAAACAGGCTAGGCCGTATCACTTCCGAGGTGGCTTCATATACGGTATTCAGGCGTTCTTTCAGACTTTGCTGACCGCCATTATGCTGGGCTTCAGCCAGACGCCGAATGGCATTTTCAACAATAATCACCGCACCATCGACAATCAGGCCAAAGTCCAG
>JBFFND010000449.1:0-2245 GCA_041563375.1 Gammaproteobacteria bacterium
CCGATGACGGATACAGGCGGAACAGTTCCGCCGCAATCACAAAATTCAGAATGCTGTCGCCCAGAAACTCCAGACGCTCATTATTTCTGGAATGGGCACTTCGGTGAGTCAGCGCTTCTTTGAGAAGTGACGCGTCTTTAAACTGATAATTAAGTCGTTGTTCGAGTTTGCGGTAGTCGGGTTGTCTGGCCATTGAGTTATCGAGTGCGGATTTCCACCTGATAGTTAAAGGTTGCGACAAACTCCAGATTCGCCACTATTGGTCCTCTTTCCTCATAGTCCGCAATTAGCGTGTAGCCGCCCGCTGTTTTTTTGAATTTGAACGCCTCTTTGTCCTTGGCAAGGTCATACAGGTTATTAATTTTCAGTCGTTTGCGTAACAGCTCGTCCAGGTTTTTCACACTGGCATTGCGCACTTCCGGCGACTGCGGCAATTCATTCATGACGGTTCGCACTGAACTGTAGTTCAGGTACACAGGTATAATGCGCAATGCCAGAACCGCCTGAATACCGACCAGACCGAGAATTACAACCCAGGAAATCATGGTTAAACCGGCTTGTTTTTTTATCACTGTCATTCCCCTATTTTATAATCTTGCCAATGCGATCAAAGCTGACACCACCATTCCAGTGCATCCAGATCATAAACGCCTTGCCCACCAGGTATTTTTCCGGCACCACGCCCCAATAACGACTGTCATTGCTGTTATCCCGGTTATCACCCATCATAAAGTAATGACCGTCCGGCACAATATATTCGGCATCCAGGCCGGGACGCCCCGGAATCACCAGCGCGTTATGTTCTACACCCAGCAGATTGACAACATATTCTTCCGCCGGATTAGGTTCACCCGGGCCACTGTATTCACCAATGCGTTTACGTTCGACCTTAGTACCATTTACATAGAGCACTTTATTGTAATATGCAATATGATCACCCGGCACACCGACCACCCGTTTGATGTAGTCGATGGATGGATCGCGCGGGTATTTAAACACCGCCACATCGCCCCGCTGAGGCTTATCCACATCAAACAGCACCTGGTTGAAAACCGGCATCTTTACGCCATAGGCGAACTTGTTAACCAGAATGAAATCACCGATAAACAGGCTGGGCAACATGGAACCTGACGGAATGCGAAACGGTTCAACAATAAAACCGCGCAGCAGGAACACAATCAGCAATACCGGAAAAAATGATTTTGAATACTCAACAATAATCGGTTCTTTACTGCTGCTCTTTCCGCTATTAATTGCATCGCCACTGTATTCATGGGGATTGGTGTGTTTTCTACGCGGCGCAAGCACCAGGCTATCAAATAACCAGACCAGCCCGGTTAGCAATGTCCCTGCGAGTAAAAAAAATGCAAAATCGTAGGTTATATTCATCAGCTTAACTCAAATTAATTCAGTGTCGTTTTTATTTTAGAGGGGTCGGTTATTTCCGTGCACATATACATAAACAGCACTGCATCCATCATACAGCGCTGTTGTTTACACTCAGTTAACTGTCGACTTTCAGCACAGCGAGGAATGCATCCTGCGGAATTTCCACCTTGCCGAACTGCTTCATACGTTTCTTACCAGCTTTCTGTTTTTCCAGCAGTTTTTTCTTACGACTGACATCACCACCGTAACATTTGGCTGTTACATTTTTGCGTAAGGCCTTCACTGTGCTGCGTGCAATAATATGACGACCAATTGCCGCCTGAATCGCGATATCGAACATCTGCCGTGGAATCAGTTCACGCATCTTTTCCGTGACTTCACGGCCGCGACGCTGTGAGGTGTCCGCGTGTGCAATCACCGCCAGTGCATCGACTTTTTCACTGTTGATCAGAATATCCACTTTCACCAGTTTAGCGGGCTGGAAATGCCTGAACTCGTAATCAAACGAGGCATAACCCCGGCTCACCGATTTAAGACGGTCAAAGAAGTCGAGCACCACTTCCGACATGGGCATATCATAGGTGAGCGCCACCTGTTTGCCCATATACTGCATATTAATCTGGATGCCGCGTTTTTCCACACACAGGCTAATTACATTACCCACATAGTCCTGTGGTACCAGAATATTCGCACGAATAATCGGTTCGCGGATTTCCTCAATGTAATTTACCTCTGGCAGATCCGACGGATTATGAATGCGGATCACTTCACCGTCGGTTTTCAGCACTTCGTACACCACCGTGGGTGCGGTGGTGATCAGATTCAGGTCATATTCACGCTCCAGCCGCTCCTGCAC
>JBFFND010000450.1:0-2225 GCA_041563375.1 Gammaproteobacteria bacterium
ATGAATTGCGGAAATTGAGCGTGCGCTATTCTAGCACTTTTTACGACGGTTTTGCGCCGGGCTTTCTGCTCTGAGTGTGAGGATATTATTAATGGGCGTTTTGTTTAGGGCGCCACTGAATAATGGTGATATATCTCTGGCTTACAGGTGTGTTCGCAATCAAGGCAGTGTTTTGAAAGCAGGCTTAAGCCTGGTGAGAAACGCTAACGCAGAGTGCGGACACACCTGCAAGCCCCGAAGGGCGAGGCCTGAAACGCACATCTACGGTGTGGCCTACATGGATGTAGGTCAGGGGCGTGAGCAGGAGCGGAAGCTTTGTGCTTCTTGTGAAGGACCTGGCCATTCACTGCGAAGCACGCCTTGTAGCTGCACGCTTCAGGTCTCGCAGAGATATACCAACATTATTCAGGGGCGCCCTAGCTTAATACAGAACATAATAAAAAATGCATTCCAGTTATCGTAGCCCTCGACATCCGCAATCGAGTGCAGCCCGGATTGTTGCTTGAGATAGTCCTGTGCCTGCTCAATCTGTTGCTGGCTCACACCATTCAGTTCAAGCAGCTCCAGCGCCGCCTGAGATGGCTGCCAGTCATGTAGAAGATTAGAATTCATCTGGCACCTGAAAATATTTACTTTGCGCCCAACAATACAGCACTGTATGTTTCAACGCAGCACACCTTTGGCCGGAGTATAACTGTCGAGCACACTGATATAGTTGGCACGTTCATAAGCCGCAGGCTCAATTGCACGCTGCCGGCTGATGCTGCCCTTCAGTTGTTTTATCGAATCATACTCATGCAGTTCCAGCCATTGTTGCATCTGCAGCAGGGTCTCGGTGATGTGCTGCGGCCCGTGCTGTAATAATGCGCTGCACATATGGGTGACATCCGCACCGGCCAGTAACGCCTTGAGTACATCCTCATGGCTATGCATGCCACCGGTCACTGCCAGCGAACAATCCAGGTGATCCGACAGAATCGCCGCCCAGCGAATGCGCAGCAATGCTTCCTGTGAACTGGACAATTCTACTTTCGGTTCTACCTGCAGGGTTTCCAGGTTGATATCCGGCTGATAGAAACGGTTAAAAATCACAATGCCATCGGCACCCTGTTGCTGCAAACGGCGGGTAAACGGAATCAGCGCACTGAACTGGGACGACAACTTGACCGTAATCGGAATATTCACCTGGTCACGTAGCAATTTAAGCAGGTCGATATAACGGTTTTCAATCTGTGCACTGTCTTCATCGGCATTGGCCGCCAGGTAATACACATTCAGCTCTAGAGCATCGGCACCCGCCTGCTCCAGTTGTGTGGCAAATTCTATCCAGCCGCCGGGCGTCACCCCGTTCAAACTGGCAATGACTGGAATCGACAACTGACGTTTATGTTGTTGCAGCAATTCGAGATACTCATCCTGGATACTTTTATAGTCATCGGGCACCGGATGAAAACTTTCTGCCTCGCCGTGACCAATCGACTGCTGGTGAAAAAAACGCGCCAGGTGTTCGGACTCATGGTTGATTTCTTCCTCGAACAGCGAATGCATCACCAGTGCCGCGGCACCGGCATCTTCCAGTGCCTTTGCACTGTCAACCGATTTACTCAGCGGTGAGGCTGACGGCACAATCGGGTTATCAAGTTCAAGCCCAAGATAGTCAGTGCTTAAGTTCACCATGCCTATGCATCCTTCTCTGTTGTGTCGGCCTGTTGCGTATTGAGTTTTACCTTGCTGGCGGCGACGCTGACACTGTCATCCCATTCCAGCTCCGCCAGCTGTTTATAATGATGATAACGCTGCCGCACTTCTGCCTGTGACTGTTGCAGAAAATGCTCCGCATCCTCTGGATGGGTTTGCCACAGCATACTGAAACGGGTTTCGGTTTTAATGTAATCGCCGTAGGGAATGCTCGGCTCAGCGGAATCCAGGTGCAATGGATTCTGCCCCTGTTTAATGCGACCTGGATCAAAGCGGAATAACGGCCAGTGGCCACTCTTCACCGCCAGATCCTGTTGTCGATGGTTATTGGACAGATCCACACCGTGGGCGATACAGGGTGAGTAGGCAATAATCAGCGATGGCCCGGGATGTGCTTCAGCTTCCAGGAAGGCGCGCAGTGTCTGTACATCCTTTGCACCATAGGCAACCTGGGCCACATACACGTGGCCATAATCCATCGCCAGTAAGCCCAGGTCTTTTTTCGCCGACGCTTTACCGCCCGCAGA
>JBFFND010000451.1:0-2222 GCA_041563375.1 Gammaproteobacteria bacterium
GCACCGTGGCAGCCGCCGCAAAAAGGGCCAGTACCTGGGGCCGTTTCCCAGTGCCGGTGCGGTGCGTGACAGCCTGCAGTTTATTCACAAGCTGTTCAAGATTCGCCAGTGTGAAGACAGCTATTTCAAAAACCGTTCGCGCCCCTGCTTGCAGTACCAGATCAAACGCTGCACCGCACCCTGTGTGGGCTATATCAGTGAAGCCGATTACCGCGCCGATATTGATCACGCGCTGCTGTTTCTGCAGGGCAAAAGCACGCGCCTGATCGAAGACCTGGTAGCGCAGATGGAAGCCGCCTCGCAGGCGCTGGATTTTGAAAAGGCGGCGGAGTACCGTGACCAGATTCGCATGCTGCAGAAGGTGGTGGAGAAGCAGTACATCTCCGGCGATGACCGTGACGTGGATATCGTCGCCTGTTTCACCCATGGCGCACAGGCCTGTGTGCAGGTGTTTTTTATTCGTGAAGGCCGTAACCTCGGCAACCGCAGCTACTACCCCAAACTGCCGGAGGCGATGAGCGAGTCCGAAGTGCTGAGCGGCTTTATCTCGCAGTATTACCTGCAGCAGACCGCGGCGAATCAGCAGGCGCGGGAAGTGATACTGAGCCACCCGGTGGAGGACCAGGCGGCACTGCAGTCGGCGATCAGTGAACAGCTGGGGCACAGCATCCGCCTGACGCACCAGGTGCGCGCAGATCGGGCACGCTGGGTACAGATGGCGCTGAACAATGCAGAAACCGCGCTACGGGCACGCATGAACTCGCACGCCGGCATGCTTAAACGCTTTGAAGCGTTGCAAAACGTACTGCAACTGGACGAGATGCCGACCCGGCTGGAGTGCTTCGATATCAGTCACACCCAGGGGGAAGCGACTGTAGCGTCCTGCGTGGTATTTACCCTGGAAGGTGCCTGTAAACAGGATTACCGCCGTTTCAATATTGAAGGCATAGAACCGGGGGATGACTATGCAGCAATGCGCCAGGCGCTGCAGCGGCGTTATGCGCGGCTGAAAAAATCCGCCGCCGATGAGCCCGCTGGCAAGATGCCGGATATCCTGTTTATCGACGGTGGTAAGGGCCAGTTGCGCCAGGCAGTGGAGGTGATGGACCAGCTGCAGATCGACGATATCCTGCTGATCGGCGTGGCCAAGGGCGAGGGCCGCAAGGCGGGGCTGGAAAAGCTGGTATTCAGCGATGGCCGCGAAGATCTCTACCTGCCAGAGGAGTCCATTGCCTTCCACCTGATTCTCAATGTGCGTGACGAGGCGCATCGATTTGCGATCAGTGGTCACCGTGCCCGTCGGGAAAAAGCCCGTCGCACCTCCGAGCTGGAAAGCATTGCCGGGCTGGGGCCAAAACGCCGGCAAAACCTGATTAAACGCTTCGGTGGCCTGCAGGGCGTGAAGCAGGCAGGTGTCGAGGATCTGGCAAAAGTGCCGGGTATCAGTAGAAATCTTGCACAAATCATTTATGATGTGCTGCGTTCCAGTTAGCTGATATCAACCCCGGAAAAACATGCCACTAAATATACCCAATCTGCTCACTCTGTCGCGACTCGCCTTTATCCCGGTGATTATGCTGTTTTTCTTTCTGCCCTATGAGTGGGCAAGGCCCGCAGCTGCGTGGCTGTATGGCCTGGCGGCAATCACCGACTGGTTCGATGGCTACCTGGCGCGCAAGCTGAATCAGCAGTCATCACTGGGGGCGTTTCTCGACCCGGTCGCCGACAAACTGATTGTGGCGGTGGCGCTAATTCTTATCGCCTCGGACATCGGAGCCCATCACGGCATCGTGATTGTCGGTACCTGTATTATTATCGGCCGTGAAATCACCATCTCAGCACTGCGCGAGTGGATGGCGACCCTGGGGCAGCGTAATACCGTGGCGGTGTCGATGATGGGAAAAGTCAAAACCGCGGTGCAGATGCTGGCGATTGGTTTCCTGCTGCACACGCAGCCTTTCTACGGACTCAACACCCGCGAAGTGGGTGTTGTGCTGCTGGTGATCGCTGCTGTGCTCACCGTGGTGTCGATGCTGATCTATCTGAAAGCAGCCTGGAAGGTGATGAGCAAGCACGGGTAATGTACTGATTGTTTAAGCTTTTTTTAATAAAAATCAAAAATGTACTTGACGACAAACAGCGGATACTTATAATAGCGACCTCTGTTGAGGCAACTAGCCCAGACAGAACCAGGCGGGTGTAGCTCAGTGGTAGAGCGTCAC
>JBFFND010000452.1:0-2193 GCA_041563375.1 Gammaproteobacteria bacterium
AGGGTAATGTCAGTAATATGTGCTCGATCTTTCTGTTCGAGCTGGCTGGGCATGTCCAGCATCTGGTTAAAGTCGCAGTCGTAAATATAACCCTGCCAGTCGATGCTGATTAAGCTGCGACACATCACGCTGGAAAGATTATTGTCTGAATATGCACTTTTTAACAGTTGCATATAGTCGTCGAAGCCGCCCTTGCTCATCAGCGTGCTGCCAAAGCGCATAATCGGCATATTGGTGAGGGTGAGCAGCTGATTAAATTCGATCTCGAAATCCTGTTTGAGTTTGTGCTGGTAGTCAGTCTGCAGCGTTGCCTGTGCGGGCGGCAGGAATGCCCCCAGCGGGTTGTACATCAGATTCAAAATCAGACCGCTGTCTGCCTTACCGTAACCCAGTGCATTGAGCTGTTGCAGGCCGCGAATGCTGCCAGCAAACACGCCCTTGCCCCGTTGCTGATCGACATTATCCTCGGTGTAGCAGGGCAGGGAGGCGACCACTTCGACACGGTGTTGTGCAAGAAACTCGGCCAGGTTTTCATAGCCGGGTTCACTGAGAATGGTCAGGTTGCAACGATCGATAATGTGCAGGCCGGCGTTATGCGCCTGTGTGACCAGGTAGCGAAAATGCGGGTTCATTTCCGGTGCGCCGCCGGTGAGGTCGAGGGTTTGAATAGAATGTTCGCGGGCAAACTGCAGCACCTGCTGCATGGTTTGCAGAGACATCTGTTCAGTTCGTGTTGGCCCTGCATTGACATGGCAGTGCTTGCAGTTCTGGTTACAGGTATAACCCAGGTTAAGTTGCAGTGTGTGCAGTTCGCTGCGTTTGAGTGCAGGAAAATCACTGTGCATCAGTAGGGGCTTGCTGTCGAGCATAAGGTTCCTGTTTATTGCGCTGTGTTGTGTTGCTGTGTGGCTCAGTCGCCGGCTTTTACGATCGGGTAATTCTGTTTGATCCAGCCGGTCATGCCCATGCGTAGCACTTTAACATTTTCAAAACCCTGATCGATGAGTATTTTTGCGGCTTCCGATGAGCGTCGGTCGGTGCGGCAGATGGTTATCACCGGTTTGTTTTTGTAATCGCTGATCTGTTCGAGTTGCTGTTTTAGCTGCTGCAGTGGTATCAACCTGGCCTGATCAATGTGACCCTGTTCGCCATTAAATTCAGCTTCGTTGCGCACATCCAGCAATAGCAGATCGTGTTGCTGATCCAGCTCGTTTTTCAGACTTTGCACATCCAGCATATTAACCTTACGCAGTTTATTGACCAGGCGTGGAATAAAAATCACCATTGCCAGCAGGCCAATGCCCAGCAGGATTTTCTGCACCAGGTCTTCACCGCCAGTGGCGGCTTCCTTGCCGAGATATCCGAGGTAGGTGTAGGCCATCGCACCGGGCAGCATAAAAATATACGTGGCCAGGCAGTACTGGGTGAAACTGATTCTGGTTAAACCCAGCGCGTAATTGAGCAGGTTAAAGGGAAACAGCGGCACCAGTCGGGTAAATGCGACAAATCGCCAGCCTTCGCTTTCTACCCCCAGCATCAGCTGTTTGAGTTTACCGGAGGATTTCTGTGCCACCCAGTCGGAAGCCAGGTAGCGGGCAATCAGAAACGCCAGCATGGCCCCCAGGGTGGCGGCGGTGAGACTATAAAATGTGCCGAGCAGCGGCCCGAACAGCGCGCCGCCGAGCAGGGTTAAAATCGAACCGGGTAAAAACAGCACGGTGCTCAGTATATAGGCGAGCATAAAAAACAATGGCGCGAGCTGGCCGCTGTCTTCAATAAACTGTTGCATGCTTTGCGGGTTCAGCTGATCGGCGTTGAACGAGGCAAACACAATCACCCCGGCCACCAGTACCAATAACAGCAGGCGCAGCAGATTCCTGGACATCAGTTGTCGTCCTTTTCCGACCACTGCCGGCGATTAATCGCATAGCCGGTTATCCTGCCGATAAACGGCATAATCAGCAGGCCGTGCAGCCAGGTGGATTGCCGTGGCGTGGTGAATTTTGTAATGCCGATGGTCATATCAATGTGGCCTTTGCGCGGTTGCTCGCGGTAGGTGCCAAACAGTCGATCCCACCAGCTGAGGTTAAAGCCGAAGTTGCTATTGGTTTCATCGTCTTCAATCGAATGATGCACGCGGTGCATGTCGGGGGTCACCACAAACCAGCGCAGCAGCTGGTCCAGTTTTGCCGG
>JBFFND010000453.1:0-2192 GCA_041563375.1 Gammaproteobacteria bacterium
ATAGCCAATTTCCGCACGCCACTGGCGTGCATTATTATCGACATGCAGAGTGACGCGCTTTTCTTCCAGCTGGTGTTCCAGCTCGAAGATAAACTTGTCGACCACACTGGCGATGGTGCGTGGATCCAGTGCCTTGAACTGGATAATGCTGTCCAGGCGGTTACGGAATTCCGGCGTAAACAGGCGCTTGATTTCTTCCATGCCATCGGTTTCATGGCTCTGTTCGGTGAAGCCCATACTGCGGCGACTCATCATCTGTGCACCGGCATTGGTGGTCATAATAATCACCACATTACGGAAATCGGTTTTGCGGCCATTGGTATCGGTCAGCGTACCGTGATCCATCACCTGCAGTAACAGGTTAAACACATCGGGGTGTGCCTTTTCCACCTCGTCCAGCAACAGCACCGCATGTGGATGCTTATTGATGGAATCAGTGAGCAGGCCGCCCTGGTCAAAACCCACATAGCCCGGGGGTGCACCGATCAGCCGTGACACCGTATGCCGTTCCATATACTCCGACATATCGAAGCGAATCAGCTCGATACCCAGTACCTTGGCCAACTGCTTGGTGACCTCGGTTTTACCCACACCGGTCGGACCGGCAAACAGGAACGAACCCACCGGCTTGTCCGGATTACCCAGACCTGAGCGGGACATCTTGATTGCATTGCACATGGTATCGATGGCTTCATCCTGCCCGAACACCACCAGCTTGAGGTTACGCTGCATGTTTTTCAGCACTTCGGTGTCCGATGAAGACACGGTCTTCGCCGGGATGCGTGCAATCTTGGCAATGATGTTCTCAATGTCATTCACATTGATATTTTTGGTTTTGCCGTCCGCATTGTTCATATTGCGGTTGGCGCCCGCCTCGTCAATCACATCGATTGCCTTATCTGGCAGGAAGCGATCCATCATATAGCGACTGGATAACTCAGCCGCAGCTTTCAACGCGTTGAGGCTGTATTTCACATTATGGTGAATTTCATAGTTTTCTTTCAGGCCGCGCAGAATTTCCACGGTATCGGCAATCGACGGTTCTTCCACGTCGATTTTCTGGAAACGACGGGTCAGCGCACGGTCTTTTTCAAAGATGCCACGGAATTCCTGGTACGTAGTGGAACCCATGCATTTCAGTTCACCCGAGGCCAGCATCGGCTTGATCAGGTTGGACGCATCCATCACACCACCGGACGCCGAACCGGCACCGATAATCGTATGAATCTCGTCGATAAACAGAATCGCACCCGGGTCATTGGAGAGCTGCTTGAGCACGCCTTTCAGACGCTTTTCAAAATCACCGCGGTATTTGGTACCGGCCACCAGTGCACCCAGGTCAAGTGAATAAATGGTCGAGCCATGAAGAATTTCCGGCACTTCATCATCCACAATCTTCTTTGCCAGACCCTCGGCAATCGCGGTTTTACCCACACCGGCTTCACCCACCAGCAATGGATTATTCTTGCGACGCCGACATAAAATCTGCACGGCGCGTTCCACTTCGTTTTCACGACCAATCAGTGGATCAATTTTATTTTGCAGCGCCTTCATATTCAGGTTGGTGGCGTACTTGTCCAGTGGCGAACTGTCAGATTCAGTCACTTCTTCGTTCTGCACCTCGGATTCCATATGGCTGTCTTCATCCGACACCTTGGAAATTCCATGGGACACATAGTTCACGATATCCAGACGGTTCACGTCCTGCTGGTGCAACAGGTAAATTGCCTGGGATTCCTGCTCACCGTAGATGGCCACCAGCACATTGGCACCGGTCACTTCTTTTTTACCCGAGGACTGCACATGGAACACCGCGCGCTGTAAAACACGCTGGAAACCCAGGGTGGGCTGTACCTCACCCAGCTGGTCATCATGGAAAACCGGGGTGTTTTCGTCGAGGTATTGCGACAGTTCAATTTTGAGGCGTGAAAGATCGGCACCACAGGCCTTGAGCACTGAGCTGGCACTGCTGTTATCCAGTAGTGCTAACAGCAAGTGCTCAACTGTGATGTATTCGTGCCGTTTATTGCGTGCTTCATTAAATGCGACATTCAGTGAAGCTTCGAGCTCTTTACTCAGCATAATATCGCCTCATCAAGTTTGTGT
Organism: Gammaproteobacteria bacterium; assembly: GCA_041563375.1. Classification (GTDB taxonomy): domain Bacteria; phylum Pseudomonadota; class Gammaproteobacteria; order SZUA-229; family SZUA-229; genus SZUA-229. Next base: position 2,107 of record JBFFND010000453.1, read on the forward strand.
GGAGTGCCCTGTGGACGCTGCCACTTTTTGTAAATCGTGTAACCAGGTGCCCTGTGTGTAGCAGGCTAAGCTTCTTCCATTGTGCA
>JBFFND010000454.1:0-2190 GCA_041563375.1 Gammaproteobacteria bacterium
GCAGCGGACAGGCCTTTTATATTTTGTTTTGCTAGTTTGCTTTGCTTGTGCATTTTATTTTTATGTAGCTTAAATTTTTCAGAATTAATTTTTAATATTACCGTGCATATTACTGCGGAAGAAACATCCACCATTTATCTTCATTCAATGCATAAATAGGCACATAGTGAAGAATATGACGGTGCGACACCACTTGGTCAATCTGGTTATCCATTATCAGAACATCGTCGTCTGCTTCAATCGCCAGCACCGCATGGGGTATTCGCAAATTGGTGTCCTGCAGTACGACCAGGCGGATTTTGCGCATATCAAAGCCCAGCATTTTCAATGACAGCATTTTTATAATGGCATAGTCTTCACAGTCACCACTATTGAACAGGAATTCTTTCGGTGTAGCCCAGTAATCTTCAATACCGTAATTTTCAATATCCAGAATATATTCGTTCTGATTGGCGAACTGATTCACCTTAATAATCTGCTGGGACTGTGGAAGCTGCTGTATGTTTTCCAGAAAGGCCAACCAGTGTTCAACATGGCACTGGTCCAGCTGGCGAGTTTCACAGTTGCCGACCGGCGCCTGCTCTCGAATATGCCGCTCCAGTACTGACAGCCACTGGGGGAACAGCTCAAGATTACTGCGCATATTTTCCTGATAGCCGAATATACCCGCCTGGACACTTAACGCAGATAAACTGGCAATGAAAAAACACAACCCATGCAACAGGTTTCGCAATACAGTACACCACTTTAGTGCTTGAAAACGTTTATAAAAATTCACTTTACCGCAACACGCAATTAAGCATAATCAGTGTCTGTAGTTTACCCCAGTTCACTCCCTGCCCCGACAGTTTATTCATAGCAAAGCACCTCTATTTTAGCTGCAAGCCTGTGCGGGCGGGCTTTTATTGCCACAGTTTCCCCTTGAAAAAGCACAGGAAACCCGTCAATATCGCGGCAAAATATAATTTACCGCGTTCGAGGAACCTTTTAAATGATCAGGAAAATACTCACCACTGCGCTTATCAGCGCCAGTTTAATCTCGCACAGCAGTGTCGCACAGGAAAGCATCGATCCGGAAGCCCTGTTTGAAGAAGCCATGCAGTACCGCGAAGATGGCGAGTTGTTTAGCGCTATCGAGATTTTCGAAACCATTCTCAGCAACCAGCCTGAACTGAACCGCGCACGCCTCGAACTGGCTGTATCCTATCACCTGACACGCCGCTATGAAGAAGCCCGTGCAGAGTTAACCCGGGTACTGAATGACCCGGACACGCCAGAGTCGGTCAAACTCACCATCACGGCCTACCTGGCGCAGCTGAGCGGCGACATGCAGGCGGCACAGCAACGCAGTCGTTCATCGATCTACCTGTCTGCCGGTCTGTTTTCCGACTCCAATATCAACCTTGGCCCCGACAGCCAGACCATTGCCCAGGAACTGCTTTCACCGGTCAACCAGGAAAAGAACAGCCATGGCGGCCAGCTGTTGCTATCTTTCTCTAACCGCTCACGAGCCAGCGAGCCACTGGCCATAGCTGGACGTGCAGTGGATTTTGAATGGCTGACGCAGGCCACCGCCTATAATAAAAGCTATGCAGCAGATGCCGGAGACAGCGACTTTAATCTGAGCGTGCTATCTCTGTCCACCGGGCCTGCACTGATTGCCGATCGCGCCTGGCGCACCGCGCTGAATTTCAAAATGGACAAGCTGTTTTTCGGCAATGACCCCTACGCGCTGTTCTCAGGTTTTAACCCGCTGTTCACCTACAGCATCATGCCGGACCTCGAGCTGACACTTGAAAACACCACCACAATCAAGGAATACGAAGACGTGTCGCTGGATGACACACTCAAGGGTACCGCTACTGTCTGGGGCATGGATCTGGCAAAATTTTACAGTACGCTGAATATCGGACTTCAGGCCGGCATCAAGCGCCATGACAATGGTGCTGAGGCCGACTTCCGTCACTACACTGGCACCGAGATTTACCTCGGCGGTCAAATGCCGGCCTGGGAAAATGCACGTGCCTACCTGACCGTAAGCAGCCGTGACTACAAATACAAGGGTGCCGATACAGTCGCTGGCTTTACCGAAAAGCGTGACGAAACCGAGGTGGTGACCGTTCTGGGGGTCAACCATAATTTCACCAGCGGCGATTTCAAGTCATGGACATTGAATGCACAGCTCACCTA
>JBFFND010000455.1:0-2171 GCA_041563375.1 Gammaproteobacteria bacterium
AGTGGCAGATCACGCCGCCCCAGTAAACCCACCTGGTAGAACAGCTGGATATCTTCGCTGCTCACCTGGGTCGCCAGCTGCTGCAATGCCTCACGATCCAGCAGGTTTTCATCCACCGCATCCGGCACTTTCTGCGCCAGCGCCATCTGGTGCAGCATCGCCAGCAGTTCCGCCAGCACACTGGCGTAGTCCGGCGACAGGTCCGACAGCTCGGCCACATAGCGCATTACTGCAGATGCATCACCAGCTATCAGCGCCTGCAGAATTTTCATCACCCGGTCACGGGAGACCGTGCCCAGCATCGCCTGCACTTCAGCCTGCTCCAGCTTGCCACCGCCAAAGGCAATGGCCTGGTCCATCAGACTCAGTGCATCACGCATCGAGCCGTCGGCACCGTGCGCCAGCAGACGGATTGAGGCCTCATCAAAGGCCACCGACTCCTGCTCGAGAATGTGTTTCAAGTGCCCTTCAATCAGCGGCAATGGCATGCGTTTTAAATTGAACTGCAGACAGCGTGAGAGGATGGTCACCGGCAATTTCTGCGGATCGGTGGTGGCCAGCAGGAATTTTACGTGGGGCGGCGGCTCTTCCAGGGTTTTTAACAGCGCATTGAAGCTGTGCCCGGAGAGCATGTGTACCTCGTCGATCAGGTAGACCTTGAAACGACCGTGGGTCGGCGCATACTGCACATTGTCCAGCAGTTCGCGGGTGTCCTCGACCTTGGTACGGGAGGCCGCATCCACTTCGATCAGGTCGATAAAACGCCCGTCGGCAATGTCCTTGCAGGCCGCGCAGACACCACAGGGTTTGGAGGTAATGCCGGTTTCACAATTGAGTGATTTGGCAAAGATACGCGCCACGGTGGTTTTGCCCACACCGCGGGTGCCGGTAAACAGATAGGCATGGTGCAGGCGGTCTTCGTCCAGTGCATTAATCAGGGCACGCAGGATATGTTCCTGACCCACCATTTCGGTGAAATTGCCGGGCCGCCATTTTCGCGCAAGTACCTGATAGCTCATGAAATACTGATCATCTGACTGGTTGTAAAAAGAAGCAAGTTTAGCATGTGCAGGCTTGGAGATTACAGGCTTATCACAGGATTTCTCTTGCAGCCAGGAAAACAGATGTGAACAGGATGTTCGAGAATAACACTGAAATGAGGTAAACCGTGGGTGGCGGCCTGCATGAGCCACACCCCGGCGCCCGATGTCACTGCTACCGTTGCTCCCTTCCGGGCCTGGCGGAGTTTACAGCTAATCGTCGCGGGGGAACCCACACAGGTCACCATAACGAGGTAAAACAGGGGGGCGATTATGCGGGCTTTACGCGCCGGATTCAAGTCACCCGGTGGATATGCACCCTGACGACACTCGAGTGGATGCAAATCAATAAATATAAGCCGGAACTAATATATATTAAATATATCTACTAAGAATACCTGAAAAACACCCCTGAAACCGGCTAGACTGGTTAATACAGGCAAAACAACACGCACGCTAAACAGCAAAGGTAATCCAAATGAAGACAAATACTGGCAATATTGACCGCATACTCAGAGCCATCGTTGGACTGGTCTTACTCTCACTGGTCTTTATCGGCCCGCAAACCCTCTGGGGACTGGTCGGCCTTGTTCCGCTGCTAACTGCCATTATTGGCTTCTGCCCGGCTTATACCCTGCTCGGCATCAACACCTGCAAAGCGCCACAGAAATAACACCAGCCAGCAGAAAGCCACTGAAAAAAACCGGCACAGGGAAGCGCCGGTTTACACTGTTCACTACTATTCCCCGCCCCACAACCAGCCCCACAATAAAAATCCGCGACAAAAATTCCTGCTTTGCAAAACATTTATGCTAGAATCCCGTGCCTTTCCGCAGGGCAGATTATCCCGCTGAAATAGCGCAGACTGCAGCGCCAGTGTTTGAAGATACAAAACAGTCAAATACAGTAATAGAATGCACGTTTATAGAGAGGTGGACGAGCGGTTGGCTGGAATGGCCGGGAGCCATTCAGAGCATGGTCCGCCTTTCGACCATGACCCCGCAGGGGTGAGGTGCAGGACGCACCGAATAAGGCGCACGCTGCGGGCGCCGTTAGTTCAGAGTGCGATGCACTCAAACGCAGCAATAAAAGCACGTTTTATAGAGAGGTGGCCGAGTGGTTGAAGGCGCA
>JBFFND010000456.1:0-2168 GCA_041563375.1 Gammaproteobacteria bacterium
CGCCCTGTCTTGCCGCCTGAGATGCTCTATCTGGGTGTCGATGAATCGAACGAATTACTGCAAACACTTGCGCAGATAAAAACACAAAGCGAAAAAACCTGCCGGGTCAGCCTTTTGTCGATCTGCCTTTTTCGGCTCCGCAGAAACTCACACTGGAAAAAAAATCTGACACGCCAGTCAGCAAACTGACCGCCTTTATTAAGCAGACTGACGGGCGTATTCTGATCGTCGCAGAGAGTTCCGGTCGACGCGAAATGCTGCTGGATATGCTGCATGATCAACGCCTTTACCCAAAAGTATTCAAGGACTGGGCAGGTTTTGTTGAAGCGGATGATCACCTGGGTATTGCGGTTGCGCCACTCAGTCGCGGCCTGAATCTGCAACAGAACAGCCTGTGTATTTTGACCGAAGCACAGATATTCGGTGAGCGAGCGCAACAGCAAAGACGCAGGAAACGCACCCGAGATGCAGAAGCCATTATCGGCAATCTTACCGATCTCACCATTGGTGCACCGGTTGTTCATGAAGAACACGGTGTCGGTCGCTATATTGGCTTACAGAAGCTGAATGTGTCGGATATTGAAGCAGAATTCCTGACCATTGAATACGCCGGTGGTGATAAACTTTATGTGCCGGTTGCCTCACTGCATTTAATCAGCCGTTATACCGGTGCCGATGAAGCACACGCCCCGCTGCACAAACTCGGTACGGAAGCCTGGTCCAAAGCACGTAAAAAAGCGGCGAAGAAAATTAATGACATTGCAGTGGAAATTCTCGATATCCATGCACGTCGTGCCGCCAAAGGTGGCACCGCATACCAGATTAATATGGATGAATACAGTCAGTTTGCCGCGGCATTCCCGTTCGAGGAAACCGAAGACCAGCAAACCGCGATTGATGCCGTCATCAATGACCTCGCAGAACCACGTGCCATGGACCGGGTGGTTTGTGGCGATGTCGGTTTCGGTAAAACCGAAGTTGCGATGCGTGCGGCCTTTATTGCGGCTAATGCCAACAGGCAGGTGGCGATACTGGTACCTACTACCCTGCTCGCATCACAGCATTTCCAGAACTTTAAAGACCGCTTTGCAGACTGGCCATTTAAGATTGAGTCCCTGTCACGTTTTAATTCGAGCAAGCAGCAGCAAGCGGTAGTTGATGAACTCAAAGCAGGTAAAATCGATATAGTTATCGGCACCCATAAACTGCTGCAAAAAGATATCAGTTTTCATAACCTGGGCTTACTGATTATTGATGAAGAACATCGCTTTGGTGTTAAACACAAAGAACAGTTTAAAAATTTGCGTGCCGAGGTCGATATACTGACTCTTACGGCAACACCGATTCCACGCACCCTCAATATGTCACTCGCGGGTATGCGTGACTTGTCAATTATTGCCTCACCGCCGACGCAACGCCATGCAATAAAGACCTTTGTATCAGAATGGAACGACCAGCAGATACAGGAGGCCTGCTTGCGTGAAATAAAGCGTGGTGGGCAGGTATATGTATTACATAATGAAGTGAAAACCATCGAAAAGATGTGTAGCACCTTGCGTGAACTGATACCGGAAGCCAGGGTTGAATTTGCCCATGGCCAGATGCGTGAAAAGGATCTTGAGCGTATTATGCTTGATTTCTATCACCAGCGATTCAACATCCTGGTGAGCACCACCATTATTGAAAGTGGCATCGATGTGCCCAGTGCCAACACCATTGTTATCAATCGAGCTGATAAGCTTGGCCTGGCACAGTTGCACCAGATACGTGGACGCGTAGGCCGTTCGCACCATCGCGCCTTTGCCTACCTGATTACACCACCGAAGGCCGTGATGACTGCTGATGCGGTCAAACGACTGGAGGCGATTGAATCTCTTGAGGACCTGGGCGTGGGCTTTACTCTGGCAACCCACGACCTGGAAATTCGCGGCGCCGGTGAGCTGCTGGGGGATGACCAGAGTGGGCAGATCCAGGAAATCGGATTCAGTCTATACACCGAGCTGCTGGATCGAGCGGTTAAGGCACTTAAATCCGGCAAGCATCCCGATCTGGACAAGCCGATTCATCAGGGCACTGAAATTGAACTCGGCGCCCCTGCTCTGTTACCGGATGATTATATCCATGATGTGCATACTCGCCTGATTCTGTATAAACGACTGTCTAATGCC
>JBFFND010000457.1:0-2161 GCA_041563375.1 Gammaproteobacteria bacterium
CGCGCTTATTGAGCAGGGTTTCCCAGCCCAGCTGTTTTACCCAGCGGCGTAATTCCTTTTCCGGAACGCCCTGTTTTTTATAATCGTGAAAGCTGTAGTCCTTGCCATTGTCGCTCAGCCACTTGCGCGCTTTTTTAATCGTGTCGCAATTGGGAATGCCGTATACCGTGATCATCGAATCACTCCGCTAATGAATGCAAATATATGAGTCCGCAAATGAACGTGAATAAACGCACTAAAGTGATCCTGCACTTTAGTGCGTTCATTTGCGGAGAACTGTATTTAGTCGATGCTGCGCAGTAGTTCGTTAATACCAACCTTGCTCAGGGTCTTTTCATCAACCTGCTTGACGATTACTGCGCAGTACAGGCTGTAGCTACCGTCTTTCGATGGCAGGTTGCCGGATACTACAACCGAGCCTTTTGGAATGCGGCCATAGGTGACTTCACCGGTTTCGCGGTTGAAGATCTTGGTGCTCTGGCCAATGTACACGCCCATGGAGATAACCGAGCCTTCTTCAACAATCACACCTTCTACTACTTCGGAACGTGCGCCGATAAAGCAGTTGTCTTCGATAATGGTCGGTGCGGCCTGTAACGGCTCGAGTACACCACCGATGCCAACGCCGCCGGACAGGTGCACATTCTTGCCGATCTGCGCACATGAACCGACGGTGGCCCAGGTATCGACCATGGTGCCGCTGTCCACATAGGCGCCGATGTTTACATAAGATGGCATCATCACAACGCCAGGGGCAATATAGGAACCCTTACGTGCAGTGGCCGGAGGCACAACGCGTACACCGGACTCACGGAAATCACGGGTGTTGTAATCGGCAAACTTCGATTCAACCTTGTCGTAGTAATTGGTGAAACCACCCTTGATAAAATCATTGTCATTAATGCGGAATGACAGCAGCACGGCTTTTTTGAGCCATTCATTCACCACCCAGTCACCACTGGTTTTTTCAGCTACACGGGCAGCGCCCGAGTCCATCATCGCAATGGCTTCTTCAACCGCTTCACGTACATGGGTTTCAACATTGCGAGGTGTAATCTCGGCGCGTCGTTCGAAGGCTTCTTCGATAATCGTCTGTAAATCACTCATTGGGGTCTCCCAGGGTTTTGTTGCAATTCTGATAATTAAATCGTCTGTAAAAAATCTTTAATGCGTTGTGCGGCTTCACTGGTTTCTTCAAGGGTGGCAACCAGTGCCATGCGAATGTGGCCGGCACCGGGATTGAGGCCGCCATTGTCCCGTGACAGGTAACGGCCGGGCAGCACCGTAATATTCTTCTGTGCATACAGTTGCTGTGCAAAATCGGTATCGGCAATCGGTGTTTTCGGCCACAGGTAAAAGCCGGCGTCAGGGCGTTTTACATCCAGGCAGGGTTCGAGTATCTGCAATACATTGTCGAACTTCTGCTGATACAGTTTTCGGTTCTCAATGACATGCTGCTCATCATCCCAGGCACAGATACTGGCATACTGATGGTGTTCGGACATGGCACAGCCGTGATAGGTGCGGTATTTCAGAAACGCCGCCATCAGCTCGGCATCACCGGCGACAAAGCCGGAGCGTAAACCGGGCAGGTTGGAGCGTTTGGATAAACTATGAAACACCACGCAGCGCCTGTAATCGGTGTTGCCCATTTCGGCCGCCGCCTGTAACAGCCCGCAGGGTGGCTGCTGCTCATCAAAATAAATTTCCGAGTAACACTCATCCGAGGCAATAATAAAGTCATACTGCTCGGCCTTGTTAATCAGCCACTGCATCTGCTGTTTGCTCATCACCGCACCGGTGGGGTTGCCCGGTGTGCAGATATAAATCAGCTGGCAGCGCTGCCAGACCGAGTCATCTATGGCCTCAAAGTCCGCCTGGTAGTTATTGTCAGCGCTGGTGTTATAAAAGCAGGGTTCGGCACCCGCCAGCAGCGCGGCACCTTCATAAATCTGGTAAAACGGATTGGGCATGCATACCAGCGGATTATCACTACGATTCACCATCGCCTGGGCAAAGGCAAACAGTGCTTCGCGGGTGCCGTTAACCGGCAGAATATGCCGCTCGGCATCTATGCTGGATTCAGACAGCTGGAAGCGTCGGCTTAACCAGCGCGCAATCGACTGCCGCAACTCTGCCGTGCCCCGGGTCAGCGGGTAGC
>JBFFND010000458.1:0-2157 GCA_041563375.1 Gammaproteobacteria bacterium
CCGGAAGGTGCGCCATTTTGTCCAGCGTGTGCGTAATAATCAAAATCAACCAGTTGATTATTTGTAAAGCTCAGGAAAGGATTTAGACCTGTTTTGTCGTCAGTAACGTAATCCAGGGCATTAGAGGCAAATAATATGAGCGAGCCAGCTGAAATAGTGAGTGTGTTAGCATTCATATCATCAAAAATAATGACGCCTGTACCGCCAGTTAAAGCGCTGTCATCAAATACACCAAACGCCTCGATGGTATCACCTGCTTCCAGGCCATAATCATTGTAAGCCGTTTCATAACCAACCAGGACATCACCAGTAATGGTGAAGTTTACCAGTGCCGCATTAGCGCTACTGACGGTTAAAATTATGGCTAATAAAGACGTGATACCATAGAACTTCATTGGAGTTTGAAACCTTTGTAATCAATTAAGTTAATTTACCAATAATTACTTAGGCAAAACCTGTGCCAAAGGCTGAAATCCCGGCATGCCGTACATACAGGTAATAAACATGTTAAAAAATGCAAATATAATTAACAAACTGTACAGCTAACTTTACAGTTTTAATAAGAAACCCAGGTCGGAACACAGCTTTCACTAATACACTACAACCATGGGTAATTTGCCTGCTCTTGTTCGATATGCCGCCTGTTGGCTATATGCCCAGCCCCCAATCACATGTCCTCAGCATGTCCAGTTCCTGTTTATTTAATATCAATCTCGTTACATAGCCCACCCTGCATCAATCATGTGTCGCAAACCATGAAAGGCAACCATTTCCGTCTCTGAACCACAGCTGCTAATATCCCGATGAAGCAATAGCCCGGACATCGCTATGAAAGATAACTGGATCGGTGACATAAAGGATATCGCGCTTGCGGATGCTGGCCTCAGGCGCATTGAATGGGCCTGGCAGGAGATGCCGGTGTTGCGTCAGTTGCGGGCGCGCTTCGAAACCACGCAACCGCTACGCGGTATACGCATTGCCGGGTGTTTGCACATCACCACGGAAACCGCCAACCTGGCCCGTACCTTAAAGGCTGCCGGTGCGGATCTGGTGCTCTGTGCCAGTAACCCGCTGAGTACCCAGGATGATGTAGCCGCAGCACTGGTGAAGCATTTCGAGATTCCGGTGTTCGCCATCTGTGGTGAATCAACCGATATATACTACCAGCACATCACTGCCGCACTGGATCACCAGCCGCAGATCACCCTGGATGACGGTGCTGACCTGGTCAGCGAGATTCATAAAAACCACGCCTCTCTGATTCCGCAGATGCTCGGTGGCACCGAAGAAACCACCACCGGGGTGATTCGCCTGCGCGCCATGGCCGGTTCGGGCGAACTTAAAATACCGATGGTTGCGGTGAATGATGCGATGACCAAACACCTGTTCGATAACCGTTACGGTACCGGCCAGAGTGCACTGGATGGGATTATTCGCGCGACCAATATCCTGCTGGCAGGGCGAACCTTTACCGTGGTCGGTTACGGCTGGTGCGGACGAGGCATCGCACTGCGTGCAAAAGGCATGGGCGCCCATGTTATCGTCACTGAAGTCGACCCGCTGCGGGCGCTGGAGGCTAACATGGATGGTTACCGGGTGATGCCACTGAAAGAAGCCGCGGCGCAGTCCGATATCATCGTCACCGCCACCGGTGACACCCATGTGGTCGACGAAGTACATATGCAGGTGATGAAAGACGGCTGCATACTCGCCAATTCCGGTCACTTCAATGTGGAAATCAATATTCCTGCGCTGCAAAACATGGCCGTGGATCAATTCAATCCACGGCCATCGGTGACAGAGTATACGCTGACAGACGGCCGCCGGATTTGCCTGCTGGCGGAAGGCCGCCTGGTTAACCTGGCCGCCGCAGAAGGCCATCCTTCTGCGGTGATGGACATGAGCTTTGCCAACCAGGCGCTGTGCGTGGAATACCTGGCCAGCACGGGTGCCTCACTCGGTATTGATGTACATCCGGTACCGAGTGAGATTGATCAACAGGTGGCGCTGCTTAAACTGAAAGCTCTGGACATCGAGATTGATACACTCAGCGATGAACAGCAGCAGTACCTTGGTTCATGGCAACAGGGTACCCTGTAATAACCTGGAAAAAACAAGCCGCCTGAAATAGATGGCGCCTACATTAATGATGGTCAC
>JBFFND010000459.1:0-2154 GCA_041563375.1 Gammaproteobacteria bacterium
GAGCCCGCTTCTGCGCCACCAGCTCACGCAGGCGATCCAGCTCGTCAAAGCGTGCCCGCTTGAACATCTCCGACATCAGCTCATTCAGCTGGTGGTGGTTACGCGCCAGCGCCTTACCAGAGAGCACAAAATACGCCCTGATATGCTGCTCGTTTTCAATCAGGCCGCGCACACTGGTATAGGCATGCACGCCGCCACTGACACTGTCCTGCCAGGCCTGCGCCTGCAGATAGGTTTTATCACCACAACCCAGCTCGGTTAAACAGTAGGTATAGATCGGCAACAGGTTAACCAGCTCCTCCGGCATCTGTGGTAACTCGACTACAATCTGCTGGTACACCAGGCCATTGGTGCCCTGCTCGTAAAAATGGTGCTCCACATGGTCGAGTTTATGGCTGCTGCCCCGGGGTATCTGCATCTGCGCCGGCACATCTTCCAGGCCGACCTTGGGCAGGATGCTGATGTCGTCTTCTTCAGTCTGGCGCGCCTGCAGGGCACGGGCCTGCTCGATAATGTGCTGTTTTTCCGACTCGCTCAGCCCGGCCTTGATGCTCGCCAGGCGATCCGCTTCTGCCTGTTCACGCTGCTTGCTCAGCCCGGTATCCGGTTTCATCACAAGGCGCACCCGGTGCGGGTTATCCAGCAGGTTTTTTCTCACCAGGTTTTTAATAAAATCCGGGTCCTTGATGTCTTCGCGCAATTGTTCCAGCACCGGGTCCAGGTTCATCACCGCCACCGGGTCACCACGGTGAACCGCTGCCGACAGGCCACCCAGGATCAGCTGCATACCATAGGGGTAGCCGTCACCACCGATTTCGCGCTGACCCAGCTCCAGCTGGTGCAATACCGCTTCCACCTGTGACTGCTCCACGCCGTTTTCCGCCACATCCTCTAACACTTTCAGAATCAGCGCTTCCACCGCGTCGGCACGCTCCGGCTCCGAGCCTTCCACCCCGCACATAAAACTCATTTCGCGATTGGAATCTTCCAGCCCGCACAGCGGCGACGGCGCGGTTCCCAGATCGGTGGTTTCCAGTGCCTGCTGCAAGGGCGAGGCGGAGTTGTCGAGCAGCACGCTGGAGAGCAGGTGCGCCTGCAGCATGTCTTCCAGCGAGGTACTGCGACCCAGCAGCCAGCTGACCACGATATGGGTTTTAGCGCCGGTGTTTTCCTCATCCAGTGCATAGCTCGCCTCGCACTGCTGCGGCTCACTGTAGCGTTGCTCATCGTCCACGCGAATTTCGGTTTGCAGACGATCAAAGCGGTGCAGCGCTTTTTCTTCAAACACCGCATGGTGCTCATAGGCCGGGATGTCACCAAAGGTCATAAACACCGCATTGGATGGGTGGTAGTGCACCTTGTAGAAGTCCTTCAGCTGCTGGTAGCTCAGGTCGGGAATGTGCGCCGGATCACCGCCGGAGTTGTAATGGTAAGTGGTGGTCGGAAACAGGTGTTCGGTCACGGTCTGCCACAGGGTGCTCACCGGCGAACTCATCGCGCCTTTCATTTCATTGAACACCACGCCCTTGTACACCAGCGGGCTGTCCGGATCATCCGGGTTGGCAAATTCAAAACGGTGACCTTCCTGGGCAAAATCCAGCTCATCCAGGCGCGAGAAGAACACCGCGTCCAGGTAGACATCCAGCAGGTTATCGAAATCCTTGCGGTTCTGGCTGGCAAAGGGATAAGCCGTCCAGTCGCTGCTGGTAAAGGCGTTCATAAAGGTATTGATGGAGCGGCGAATCATGGTGAAAAAAGGATCGCGTACCGGGTAGCGTTCGCTGCCGCAGAGCACGGTATGTTCCAGCATATGCGCCACGCCGGTGGAGTCGGTGGGCACGGTGCGCAGCGCCACCAGAAAAACATTTTCATTATTTTCGGCCGCAAGGTGATAATGGGCCGCACCGGTTTTTATATGTTCATACTCTTCAACAGTGATATTGAGCGAGTCGATTCGCTGGGAACGCTTCCATTGAAATGCTGGATGCTGCTGTGCAGGCTTTGAACCTTCTAATGACATATAAAAATCCACATTGTGTATCGGGTTGCCGATTGTAACCCTGTTGAGCGATTGAATGAAACACGCACGCTGCGATGGCACGCACGTGCTAGTCAGACCGCCAGTTTAGCATGAAGTGCCCGACAGCCTTCCCC
>JBFFND010000460.1:0-2149 GCA_041563375.1 Gammaproteobacteria bacterium
ATACAGGATCTGCTGGGTCACGAGACACGCATGATCTACGCCGATGAAAAAGATTATGAGCGACAGGGTGAAGAGCATTACCACCAGCAGGCAGATGCGCAGAGTGATAGCTATGAGATGAATTATCGCAAAAAGGATGGTGAGATTTTTGTCGGTGAAACTCTGGGTACCCCGCTGAAAACAGAGGCGGGTGAGTTACTCGGTTATGCTGCGGTGATCCGCGATGTCACTCAGCGCCGACACACGGAAGATCAGCTGCGCATTGCCGCAGCTGCATTTGAAGTGGATAACGGTATTATGATCACTGATGACTCATTACAGATTGAAAAAGTGAATCGTGCATTCACGCGGATAACCTGCTACTCCGCTGCTGAGGCGATAGGTAAGCAGCCTAACTTGTTACAGTCCGGTCGTCATAGTAAACGTTTCTATCAGCAGATGTGGCAGAGAATTCAAAAGCAGGGTTACTGGCAGGGAGAAATCTGGAACCGTAAAAAAACGGGTGAAGTTTATCCTGAGTGGCTCACCATCAGTGTGGTGCGTAATGATGCGGGAGAATTGACCCACTACATTGGTGCCTTTACCGATATTTCAGAACGTAAGGAAGCGGAAAAACGCATTCACATGCTGGCGTTTTATGATCCACTGACTCAACTGGCGAATCGCCGCCTGTTTTATGATCGAGTTGAGCATGCCCGTATCACCAGTGATCGCAATCAGGAATGCGGCGCCATATTAATGCTCGATCTGGATCATTTTAAGTTGCTTAATGACAGCCAGGGGCACCAGGCGGGCGATCAGTTACTGGTTGAGGTCGGGCGACGAATAAAGCAACATGTGCGCGATGCGGACACAGTCTCCCGTCTGGGCGGTGATGAGTTTGTCGTATTACTGGAAAGCCTTTCATCAAATAAGGACCAGGCGGCAAGTTACGTCAATGAGGTGGCGGAAAAAATTCATGGCTCGCTGGTACAGCCCTATGATCTTGCCGATGTAAAAGATTACCGTATTACACCCAGTATTGGTGTCACCCTGTTTCAGGGGCAGAATGCCAGTGTAGAGGATTTGCTCAAACAGGCGGATGTTGCGCTATATGAAGGTAAATCCGCAGGGCGCAATACGATTCGTTTCTTTAATCCCGATATGCAGGACAAGGTGGATGTACGTGCCAGCATGGAAGCCTCACTGGGGCGCGCCCTGAGCCAGGACGAATTCCGCTTGTATTACCAGCCACAGATCAGTGCGCAGGGACACCTGATTGGTGCCGAAGTGTTGTTACGCTGGTTTCCGAATGATGGAGATATGGTATCCCCTGCAGAATTTATCCCATTGGCAGAAGATACCGGGTTGATTGTACCGATAGGCTACTGGATTATGGAAACCGCCTGTAAACAGCTGCATAAATGGCAGCAACAATCACCTGCGCGTGAACTGAGTCTGTCAATTAATGTCAGCGCTCGACAGTTTCATCAACATGACTTTGTCGCCCGCTTTAAGGAGATCATTGAAGAGAGTGGTGTGAACCCGCAGGGAGTGAAGCTGGAATTAACCGAGTCGGTTGTGCTCAATGATATCGGTAGTGTTATTGATAAAATTGAAGAGCTGAAGCTCCTCGGGCCTGGTTTTTCTATGGATGATTTTGGTACCGGTTATTCATCCTTGTCATACCTGAAGCGCCTGCCTCTGGATCAGCTGAAAATCGACACCTCGTTCGTGCATGATCTTGCCAGTTCGGAAAATGATCTGGCAATTGTACGCGCGATAATTGCCATGGGGCATTCATTGAACCTGCATGTCATTGCCGAAGGTGTGGAAACCGAAGAGCAGAAACGCCAGCTGGAATATTACGAGTGTGATGCCTATCAGGGCTACCTGTTTGGTCGGCCGATGGAACTGCTGGATTTTGAATCCGAGTTTATTAATGGTCGTTAGTTATTAGTCGTTTGTCGTTGGTCTTTAGTCGTTAGTCAGGTCAAGACCAAAGACTAAAGACTAAAGACTAAAGACTAAAGACTAAAGACGTTACGAAGTTATTCAGGTTTGTGTTGCTTGGCTGCAGCCAGTACTTCATCGACATGGCCTTTTACTTTCACTGCGCGCCGTCCTTGCGTGTGGAGATGACACGCAAATAGAGCGTGGCGTCAGCCAC
>JBFFND010000461.1:0-2139 GCA_041563375.1 Gammaproteobacteria bacterium
GGTAGATGCGGTGATCGGTCAGCGTAGTAAGGGCGTGCTGATTTCCAATGGCGCCGGTAAGGCCCTGTCCTATTCTATCTTTAACCTGCAGGAGCGTGGCAGCATGTTCCTTGAGCACGGCGATGAAGTGTACGAAGGCATGCTGGTGGGCATTCATGCCCGCGATAACGACCTGGTGGTCAATCCGCTGAAAGGCAAGCAGCTCACCAACGTGCGTGCCTCGGGCACCGATGAAGCACTGACGCTGACACCCGCGATCAAGTTGACGCTGGAACAGGCGCTGGAATTCATTGATGATGACGAGCTGGTGGAAGTTACCCCGAACTTTATTCGTACGCGTAAAAAACTGCTGACCGAAAATGAGCGTAAGCGTGCATCCCGTGGACCACGTGCCAGCTAACTGATGCCTGCCATTCCCGTGTTCTGCGGGAATGGCGACTCCAGTCACAGATCGGCTTAACAGCAATCGCTAACGTTTTGTTTTTAATCAGCTAAACTCCTGTAAAAATATGACTTTACTGCCGTCTCGCGGTAAGTGAACAATGCGCGAGCAAAAGCGGTTTGAATAATACGGGCGAATGTATAACGTGTCTGAAAATAACGAAAACCAGATTTTAATTGTCGACGATTCCCGCGTGATTCGTCGTGCCGCGGTAAAAATCCTGCAGAAAGACTTTGCGGTGGTTGAAGCAGAGGATGGTGAGGAAGCGCTGGATATTTTACGCAGTAATCCGAAAATTTCTGTGGTGTTCAGTGATATCGGCATGCCCAATATGGATGGCTTCGAGCTGTTGCAGCAGATTCGTGCCTCCGATGATGAGGCGCTGGCGAAAATGCCGGTGGTGATTATTACCGGTGCCGAAGAAACCGATGGCACCAAGGAAAAGGTATTGTCGCTGGGTGCGACCGATTTTATTACCAAGCCATTTGATTCAGTGTCACTCAAATCCCGCGCGGGTACACACATTAACTATCGCAATGAAGTGCAGTCGCTGCAGCAGCGCGTATCAACCGATAAACTCACCGGCTTGCTGGTGGATTCATCCTTCAAACAACAGGGCGAACAGGCGGTGGCCTATGCAGCGCGCCATTGCACCCAGCTGAGCCTGGTGGCCTTCAGTATTGACCAGTTTTCCGAACTGTTTGTGAAGCATGGCAAGTCAATTGCAGAACAGATTTTGTGCAAGGTGGCTTCAATCATTAACCAGGGTAAACGCAAGGAAGATATTGCAGCGCGTATGGGGGTGTCACAGTTTGCATTGCTGTTGCCGTCCTCTGATCCGCAGGGCGCGGAAGCAGTGGTCGCGCGCATCTGCGACAAGGTGGGTCGGCTTAAACTGCGCATGGGTGAAGAAGAATTCAAGATTCGCTTCAGTACCGGTATTACGTCTCCGCGCAGCTGCGATGACCAGACCAGTTTTGCCGAGCTGTTGCAGCAGGCGGAACAGGCGATGCAAACTGCGCTTGAGAATGGCCGCGCGGAAATCATCTGTTACCAGACCGGGCAGGCGCTCGAATCTGTTGAGCCCAGTCAGGCAGGTGTGGAAGTTGATGTTAATCTGGAAGAACTGTTGCAGCAGTTATCACAGCAGGCATCGACGGTAACCGATCAACAGCTGGCATCTGCCATGCGTAAAATCCTGCCACTCATTAACACGGCCGATAGCCGTCTTAAGCTGGGTTTGAGCAAGGTTATTCTGCACCTGAAAAAACGCCTTTTCCATTAGGCTGTGGGGTGTGAGATATGTGGGCTAAATACGCAATTTTTACAGGATAGCATCTGTCTTTAAGGTACAATAAGGCCTTTGTTTCACAGCATGGTTTTATTGTTTTATGTTATCAGTTACCCAGCGCATCGCCGATGAATTAGCCGTTAATGAACAGCAGGTAATTGCTGCTGTTGGCCTGCTTGATGAAGGCGCAACTGTACCTTTTATCTCCCGTTACCGTAAAGAAGTAACCGGTGGTCTGGATGACTCGCAATTGCGTCAACTGGAAGATCGTTTACGCTATCTGCGTGAACTGGATGAGCGTCGTGACGCAGTATTAAAAAGCATTGATGAGCAGGACAAGCTCACGCCCGAACTCAAGGCCTCGATTCTGCAGGCCGATACAAAAAATCGCCTCGAAGATTTATAC
>JBFFND010000462.1:0-2106 GCA_041563375.1 Gammaproteobacteria bacterium
CTGGTGGAACAGGCCACTGCGGCCAGTGAGTCGATGAACGAAGAAGCCAAGTCAATGAACAGTCTGATGGAATTCTTCGTACTGGATGAGGAAGAAGAGCCAGCCTACGTTGCACCTAAGCGTCGTCGTAAAGCCGCAACACGCTCAGCCTCGGCGTCAGAAAGAGCCACAGCACCGCAGCCAGCCCATGGTCGACAGGCAAGGGGTGGTAGAAACGCAGCTAAACCAGCGCGTCAGGCCACGCCGGTAGCGGATGACGATGATGAATGGGAGGAGTTTTAATCCGATTCCCTGGTAACTAATCGTTGACTGCCTTGGATATTAACCGAAAATACAGTTTCAGGGATGCAGCTGCTACAGGCAGTAATTGGGACTACTTAATAACTGTTTATAAATAGAAAGGTTATCAGTTTGAATCTGACCAGCGCACGTGATGCAGGCAACTTTGAAGAAAAGGAATTTCCATTTACCGACAGTGACTTCCGGTTTATACAGAACCTGGTTGCCGAACGCACGGGTATTGTTTTAACCGACATCAAGCGCACTATGGTATACAGCCGTATTGCGCGTCGTATCCGCCAGTGTGCTGGTGTCAGTAACTTTTCTGAATACTGTGAACTGCTCAAGTCAGGTGATGAGTCGGAACTGATTTCATTTACCAACGCCATCACCACCAACCTGACCTCGTTTTTTCGCGAAGCCCACCATTTTGACTACCTTGCCAATACGGTTTTACCTGAACTGGAACGCAATAAAAAAGATAAAAAAATCCGTATCTGGTCTGCCGGGTGCTCTTCTGGTGAAGAACCCTATTCCATAGCGATGACGATGGCTGATCATTTTGCGCACAGGCCCGACTGGGATATAAAGATACTCGCTACCGATCTGGATTTCGATATGGTGGAACGTGCGGCGCAGGGTGTTTACACCGAGGAACGTGTCACCGGATTGCGCAAGAACCATCTGCGTCAGTATGTAAAAAGGGGTAAGGGCCGGCAGCAGGGCATGGTGCGGATGGATCAGCGCCTGCGTGATATGATTACCTTCAAACAACTCAATCTGCTGCATGAATGGCCGTTTAAAGGTCCATTCGATTTTATGTTCTGTCGTAATGTGGTGATTTATTTTAATAAGGATACGCAGAAAGTATTGTTTGATCGCTATGCGGAATTACTACCGGAAAATGCACCACTGTTTATCGGTCATTCGGAATCCCTGTTCAAGGTTACCGATCGCTTCAAGTCCATGGGGCAGACCATCTACCGGAAGGTGAAATAAATGGCGCCATCCATATACTCAAGCAGACAGCACCCGGATGGACTTCAGAAATCCCCCGCCTGTTTGCCCGGGCTGGAGCATGTCAATCGCTACTGGGATAAAACCCATCAATGTTTTGCGGCAAAAATTCTTCCCGGTGAATATTATGTGAGTATGCACAATGAGCTGATCACCACGGTATTGGGTTCCTGCATTGCTGCCTGTATTCGTGATGTCAAAATGGGCATAGGCGGCATGAATCATTTTATGCTGCCGATGGGCTGTGAAGTGGAGCACCTGGGAAAAACCCATTTAACCAGCGCCACCCGCTATGGTAACTTCGCCATGGAAATTCTGATTAATGAAATTATCAAGGCCGGTGGCGATCGTAAGCGTATGGAAGTTAAATTGTTTGGTGGAGGTCGCGTACTCTCCAGTATGTCAACCATGGATATAGGTAAAAAGAATATCGCATTTGTATACGACTATTTACAGCAGGAAGGCCTGAAAGTTGTGTCGGAGGATGTGGGTGATATCTATCCGCGTAAGGTTAATTTTTATCCGGAAAGTGGTCGTGTACGTGTAAAGAAACTTAAAAATATGCACAATGAAACGATTCGTCAACGTGAAGAATCCTATTGTAAAAGTCTTGATCAGCAGCCTGTTGAAGGTGATATAGAACTCTTCTAGTCGGTAAATTATGGCAGCTAAAGTAAAAGTATTAATCGTTGATGATTCAGCGCTGATTCGACAACTGTTAACTCAAATACTGGAATCCTCCAGTGAGATTGAAGTGGTAGGCGCGGCCAGGGATCCGCTCGACGCCAGAGAAAAAATCAAACAGCTTAA
>JBFFND010000463.1:0-2091 GCA_041563375.1 Gammaproteobacteria bacterium
CTCTTCCAGGGTGGCTTTCTGATCATATACCATGCAGTGAGCAAGATGTGCGTCCAGCAGGTTGCGTACACGCATAATCAGTTCGTTGCGATCAAAGGGCTTTGAGATAAAGTCGCGGGCGCCGGCATTTAATGAGCGCAGTAAGTACTCCTTGCCATGTTGTGCGGTGAGTACAATCACCGGTGGCATTAACGGGTCTTTGAGATCCCTGAGTGCCTGTATGACTTCATAACCGTCCATATGTGGCATATTGATATCCAGCAGAATCAGGTCGGGACGCTGGTTTTTGTATTCATCAACCACCTCGCGTGGGTCATTGATTAATACCAGCTTTTTATAGCCTTCGTTTTCCAGCATGATATTCAGCAGTTTCAGGTTGGCCTCTTCATCATCGATAATAAAGATGCGGGCATTGTCGTGTGAATAGTTGTTCATCGCTGTTCGGCCCTGCTACTGCTGAGATAATTGTCAATCAGGCTTAAAAAGCTGTTGACCTGCAGCGGTTTGGTAACATAGTCATTGAAACCTGCGGCTTTACCCTGTTCGATATCACTGGGCATGGCGTTGGCTGTGACCGCAATCACCGGGGTATTTTTAAGTGAGTCTGTGTCTTTGAGTATTTCCAGCACCTGGTAACCATCCATGCCTGGCATATTAATATCCAGCAGAATAAGGTCCGGCTGATGTACCTCTGCGAGGTCGATTCCCAGTCGCGGATTGTGTGCGGTATAGAGTTCGATATCGTCTCTGATACCGATCAGCTGTTCGACCAGTCGTAAATTGGATGGATTGTCTTCAATATAAAGTATTTTATAGTGATCCATGGTGGTTACGTTTAGCATGGTTGCCTGTTGGGTTGGTCGCCTGTGGCGCGTGCCATTGCCTGTTACCTGTTCGCTTACTGATTCTAATGGTAGTTCAATCCAGAAGCGGCTGCCATTACCCAGCGTACTTTCTGCACCGATGCGACCGTGCATCATTTCAACAATGGAACGGGTGATTGTCAGGCCAATGCCAGTGCCTTCGACCGTGCTGTGTTTAGTGTTAAAACGGGTAAAGGGGGTAAACAGCTGTTGCATGTCTTCATCGCTGATGCCGATACCGGTGTCGATGACACTTATTTTCAGGGTGTCGTGGCTGGGACGAGTGATTTCAATTTCCACATGGCCTTTGTCTTTATTGTATTTGATCGCATTGGACAGCAGGTTCATTAACATCTGCTTCAGGCGGGTGCGATCCGCCATTACAAAACTGTGTTGCAGCCCGCTGTGGTCAATGCTGATATTGCGTCTGGCGGCGAGTGGTGCCATCAGTGTGGTGCACTCATCAATAATGCTGCACAGGTCGACAGTGCTGATATTGAGTTCAATCTTGCCCGCTTCGATTTTCGCCAGATCGAGAATGTCGTTAATCAGATCCAGCAGGTGATGTCCTGCCTTGAGAATTTCGCTAATATTGTCCTGGTGTCGAGCTGACAGTGTTGTGTCGTACTCCAGTAACTGACCAAAACCCAGAATAGCATTCATCGGTGTGCGCAGTTCATGGCTCATACTGGAAAGAAAGTCGGATTTTGCCTGGCTGGCACGCTCGGCAATCTCCTTGGCTTCGATCAGGTCATCGCGGTTACGCTGCTCTGCTGCCATCATGCGGTTTGAATGAATCATCACGCTGTAGGTGGTGTCAAAAGGCCGTAAAAAATCCCGTTGCTTATCGGAGTAACCGCCTTTGCGGTTGGCCAGTGCATAAAGGCCCACCAGCTCATCACCATAGAATACCGGCACGGCCAGGTAAGACTGTATTTGCGGGTGACCCTCTGGCATGCCCGCCTGGTTTGCCTTGCCTGAATCCAGGTTATGTATGGTTACAGACTTGTGTTGCAGCACATCGCCGAACAGGGTTTTCATATTGCTGAATTCAAGCCCGCTTTTCACCAGCTGGTTATACTTTGCCTGTTCTTCATCACTCCAGGCGATATTGCTGATTGCGTGGGGCTTGATATAGGGTTTCTGCCGGTCATCATAAAGCACTTCACCGGCAAAAGCGTATTCACTGCCGGTGAGAGTGAGCAGGGTTTTTAGCATATCTGACATA
>JBFFND010000464.1:0-2085 GCA_041563375.1 Gammaproteobacteria bacterium
GACGGCAAGAATCGCCCCGCCGGTCACCTCGCGAATGTCAAGATCCTCCACGCCTTTCAATCTGCAATCCCCAATCTGGAAATCCGCAATTGCTACAGCATGCCCTGCTGTTTGGCGTATTCACGCACGTCCTGGGTGATTTTCATCGAACAGAAATGCGGGCCACACATGGAGCAGAAGTGCGCCACCTTGGCGGAATCCTTGGGCAGGGTTTCATCGTGGTATTCACGCGCCCGTTCCGGGTCCAGCCCCAGGTTGAACTGGTCTTCCCAGCGAAATTCAAAACGTGCCTTGGACATCGCGTTGTCACGAATCTGCGCACCGGGGTGACCCTTTGCCAGGTCCGCGGCATGGGCGGCGATCTTGTAGGTGATAATGCCTTCACGCACATCCGCCTTATTGGGTAGCCCCAGGTGTTCCTTGGGGGTGACGTAACACAGCATGGCACAACCGTACCAGCCGATATTCGCCGCACCGATACCGGAGGTAATGTGATCATAACCCGGCGCAATATCGGTGGTCAGCGGACCCAGTGTATAGAAGGGCGCTTCGTAACAGTCTGCCAGTTCCTTATCCATGTTTTCCTTGATCATCTGCATCGGCACATGGCCGGGGCCTTCGATCATCACCTGCACATCATGCTCCCAGGCAATTTTGGTCAGCTCACCCAGGGTTTCCAGCTCGGCGAACTGCGCTTCATCATTGGCATCGGCCAGTGAACCGGGACGCAGGCCATCACCCAGTGAGAAGCTGACATCGTAGGCCTTCATAATTTCACAGATGTCTTCGAAATGGGTGTAGAGGAAACTTTCCTGGTGATGCGCCAGGCACCACTTGGCCATAATCGAACCACCACGGGACACGATACCGGTCACACGTTCGGCGGTGAGTGGCACATGCTGCAGACGCACACCGGCATGGATGGTGAAATAGTCCACGCCCTGCTCCGCCTGTTCAATCAACGTGTCACGGAACATTTCCCAGGTCAGGTCTTCCGCCTTGCCATTGACCTTTTCCAGCGCCTGGTAAATCGGCACGGTGCCAATCGGCATGGGCGCGTTGCGCAGAATCCATTCGCGGGTCTCATGGATGTTCTTGCCGGTGGACAGATCCATCAGCGTGTCACCACCCCAGCGCGCCGACCAGGCCATTTTTTCCACTTCTTCCTCAATCGATGAGGTCACCGCCGAGTTGCCGATATTGGTATTTATTTTCACGCGGAAGTTGCGGCCGATAATCATCGGTTCCAGTTCCGGGTGGTTGATATTGGCGGGAATAATCGCGCGGCCACGGGCAATTTCATCGCGCACAAACTCGGGCGTAACTTCGCTCGGAATGCTCGCGCCATAGCTTTCACCGGGATGCTGCTTTAGCAGCTTTTTATAGGCCGGGTCTTTGCGCAGCTCATCCAGACGCTGGTTTTCACGGATCGCCACATACTCCATTTCCGGAGTGATAATACCCTGGCGCGCATAGTGCAGCTGGGTGACATTTTTACCCGGCAGCGCACGGCGTGGATTGCGAATATGCTCAAAGCGCAGATTGGCCAGTTCAGGGTCATGCTGACGCTGGCTGCCGAATTCCGACGTTGGCCCATCCAGTAACTCGGTATCGCCGCGTTCTTCGATCCAGCCGGAACGCAGGTCGGGCATGCCTTTCATCAGGTCGATCTCGATATCCGGGTCGGAGAAAGGACCGGAGGTGTCATACACGGTAATCGGTGGATTGACTTCAAAGCCGATGCTGTCAGCGGTATCCGACTGCTCGATTTCACGCATGCCGACACGGATATCCGGGCGCGAGCCCTGCACATAAATCTTGCGTGAGTTTTTAAATGGACGGGTTACTTCTTCAGACAGCTTGGCGGTTTTCTGGATAAAATCGTCTGGAATGGCGCTCATATCGAATCTCCTGGGTGTTGGTAACAGCGAGGTGTTACACAGGCACAGAGAAGACGGTGCTAGCGTGTTGCCGGAACCGAAGCTTCCCTACGCCAGAATAATCTGGATCAGGTTCTAAGGGTTTTCCGGAACAGCCCATCATAACGGCAGATTTCCGGGACTTCTCAGTTAGCTGTGCAGGCTC
>JBFFND010000465.1:0-2079 GCA_041563375.1 Gammaproteobacteria bacterium
ATGATCGAGTCGATGGCGAAGAATGATGCTGATGCCTATGCCAGTTTCTGGGAGGCTTTCGGTAATGTGATGAAAGAAGGTCCAATCGAGGACTTTACTAACAAGGATCGCATCGCCAAATTACTGCGCTTTGCCTCAACCGAAAATGACAGTGCAACACAGAGCGTGTCACTGGAAGACTATGTGTCACGCATGAAAGAAGGCCAGGAGCAGATTTACTTTATCACGTCGGACAGCTACAACGCGGCGAAGAACAGCCCACACCTGGAAGTATTCAGGCGCAAGGGACTGGAAGTGCTGTTACTGTCGGATCGTATCGACGAATGGCTGGTGCAGCACCTGACCGAGTTTGATGGCAAGAAGCTACAGAACATTGCCAAGGGTGACCTGGATCTGGGTCAGTTCGAAGACGAGGAAGAGAAGAAGGCCCAGGAAAAAGCCGAGGGTGATATGAAAGGCGTGGTCGAGATGATGAAGGAAAAACTGGCCGACAAGGCCAAGGAAGTGCGCATTACCCATCGTCTGACTGATTCACCTTCCTGTCTGGTGCTGGACCAGTTTGATATGGGCCTGCAGATGCAGCAGATTATGCGTGCCGCCGGTCAGGAAGTGCCGCAAAGCAAGCCGATCCTGGAAATCAACCCGGAGCATCCACTGGTGGCCAGGCTGAAAGATATGGGTGATCAGGCGCAATTCGAGAACTGGTCGCATATCCTGTTTGATCAGGCCATGCTGGCGGAAGGCGGCCAGCTGGAAGATCCGGCTGCCTATGTGAAGCGGATTAATCAGATGCTGAGCTAACTTCGCGCAATGCATGGACGCCTGACAAGACCCCTGCCTTAAGGCAGGGGTCTTGCTTTTTATTGAATTTAACTCGTTGAAAAATAATATTTTTTTGGCTGGCACTCAAAGCCTGATATGATTGGGCTGGTTACCAGATAGATCTGGCCGATTGATTGTTTATTCGTTGAGCAGAGCTTTATATGTCATCGATGTCCCTATTCAGGTTCAAGTTGTTACCCATGCTGATGATTGCGTGTCTCGCCATGAGCTTTTCCGCGCAGGCGTCAAAGTTCAATGCAGAGAAGCGCTATCTGTATGTTCAGCCAGGGCAGAGTATTTTCAGTATTGTGCAGGTGCTTTATGCCGACCAGCAGAAGTACTGGCCGGAAATTATCCGAAAAATTGTGCGCACCAACCCCCATGCTTTTGTCGGTGCCGATGCAACTAAAATCCTGCCTGGTGAGCGCATTGAGTTGCCCGCCTATACCAGCAGTATAAAACCAACGCAGTCCACCAGTAAGGCAGTGGTGTATAAAGGCCCCAGTGCGGTGGGTCAGGTAATAAAAAGTCGAGGCCGTGCTTTTGTATTGTCTGAAGAACACAAGCGTCGCGATCTGGTGCTCGGCAGTGAGGTGTTTGTCGGTGATCGAATTTTTACCGGTGTCGAAGGGTTTATACGTCTGAGCATGATAGATGATGCCAAAATTGACTTACGCTGCAATAGCGAAATGCGCATTGAGGACTATCAGTTATTGCGCGGCGCCAACCGCAGTGTGTTGCGCCTGATTAAAGGCAGTGTGAAAAAGATTACCGGCAGTATCGGCAAGGTGGCTGAAGATATTTATGAAATGCACACGCCCATCGCCACTGTAGGTGTGCGGGGTACGGAGTATGCTATTCGCGTGCTGCAGTCCCACGGTTGTGATGGCAGTCTGGATGTCAACAGTGAAGGCCTGTTTGTTAAGGTGAACAAAGGTGCAATTGATGTAACGAGTGATCAACAGAAAGTTGCCCTGAATAGCGGCCAGGCGGCACATCTTGCAGATGATGCCAGTCAGCTGAAAGCCATAGAAGCTCGTGATGGTGTATTTGAGGAAGCACCCGAAGAGAAAAAAAGCTTTCTTGGCTCCGTTAGCTGGTTGTTGTTAATGCCAGCACTGTTGTTGCTTAGACGTGTGAAAGGCTATGTCTACCGCTGAGCAGCAACGTATCGATAAATGGTTATGGGCGGCACGCTTTTTTAAAACACGTTCACTGGCTGCCGAAGCGGTGAGTGGTGGCAAAGTGCATCTCAAC
>JBFFND010000466.1:0-2073 GCA_041563375.1 Gammaproteobacteria bacterium
GCTGCTGCAGGACTTCAAAGCCGACCGCAACAGCAAAAGTCACGTATGGTTTCGCTGGTTTAACGAATTTCCGGTGCTGCTGCTGATTGCCATTATTCTGCTGGTAGTGATTCGCCCGGTTTAATCACAACCGTCGCGTCAGGCGCTGATCTGGTTGCGTAACAGTGGCTCAAGTTCGGTCAGCGCTTTTTTATAAACCTTGCGTTTAAAAAACACCACCTCGTTCATCGGGTACCAGTAATCCACCCAGGCCCAGTGATCGAACTCGGGTTTGTCCATCTGGCTCAGGTTAACGTGCTTCTCCGAACCAATCAGTTTGAGCACAAACCAGATCTGCTTCTGCCCGATACACACCGGGTGTGTATTCTTGCGCACCATCCACTTGGGCAGGCGATAACGTAACCACTTGCTGGTTTTACCCACCAGCTCAACGTGCTCCGGACTCAGGCCGGTTTCTTCGTAAAGTTCACGGTACATCGCCTGGTCAGGCGTTTCGTCATTATGAATCCCCCCCTGCGGGAACTGCCAGGCGTTCTGACCACAGCGGCGCGCCCAGAAGACCTTGCCTTCCGGGTTACTTAATATAATGCCGACATTGGGCCTAAAGCCATCAGAATCAATCACTTAGGATTTCCTACAGGGAACATTTAAAGCTAATTTTTTCAAAAATTACAGCACCGCGCAATGTTTTAGTTACAATATGCCAGCTGCCTATAACTATAGGCAATTTTTATGAACATATGTTCATTTATAATAAAATTTATGGCCAGACCTGGCAGAAACACACATGAGACAGAGCATGGCACTAGCACTTTTTGATCTGGATAACACCCTGCTGGCAGGTGACAGCGATTACCTGTGGGGCGTCTTTCTAAGCGAACAGGGCGTGGTAGACGCCGAGCATTACGAACAGCAGAACCTTCGTTTCTACGAGGCCTACAAACAGGGCAGCCTCGACATACATGCGTTTCAGGCTTTTTCCCAGCAGCCGCTGGTAGACAACGACATTGATACCATGCTGGCGCTACGCCAGCAGTTCGTCGAGCAGAAAATCCGCCCGATTATGACCCCGGCAGCGTTCCAGCTGATCGAAAAACACCGCAAACAGGGGGACACGCTGGTAATCATCACCGCCACCAACAGTTTTGTTACCCGCCCTATTGCCGAGGCCTTTGGCATCGAGCATCTGCTGGCCACCGAACCTGAGGTCATAGATGGCAGATACACCGGAAAAATCGCTGGCACGCCCTGCTTTCAGGGTGGCAAGGTGATTCGCCTCAAGGCCTGGATGCAGGAGCACGGCCTGAGCATGCAGGACAGCTGGTTTTACAGCGATTCACACAATGACCTGCCATTATTGCAGGAAGTGGACAACCCGGTGGTGGTTGATGGGGATGAGCAGTTACTGAGCCATGCCAGGCAGGCCGGCTGGCCCAGCATCAGTTTACGCGAGTAGGATATCCTTCGAGCCTTCGTACTGCTGCTCGGCTTTCTGCAGGATTTTTTCCAGCAGCTCGGGCTCCAGTTCATTCGCCTGCCACAGTGCATTGTCTATCGGCAGCTCCGCCAGCTGTGGCTGCGGCTCAAGGTGGTGATCAACCAGCGCCCGCGCCAGGCACAACAGCCAGGCGGCCTGCTGGTCACTTGCCGGTGCATTATCCGGTGACTGCTGAAAACGCACCGCATTGCAGATTTGCGGCGGCAGGTTCCACTTTTTCAACAATGCCCCGCCCACCTCGGCATGATCAAACCCCAGCACCTGCTTTTCGGCCTGACTCAGACTGATCCCCTCTGCCTGCTGCAGTTGCAACACCTGGGTCATCTCCTGCGGCTGCTGCAGGTACAGCAGCAGTGAGCCGATATCATGCAACAGCCCGGCAATAAAATAACGCTCGATTTCCTTTTCACGGCGAAATGCCGCCAGCACCCGGGCACTGACCGCAGTGCTCAAGCTGCGCTTCCAGAAGCTCGGCATATCCACCAGTTCGGTGGGAATGCCATCAAACACCTTGATCGCTGATGCGGCCACGACCACGCTGCGCAGCTCCTTGTGTCCAATCAGTGCCACCGCAC
>JBFFND010000467.1:0-2058 GCA_041563375.1 Gammaproteobacteria bacterium
ATGATTTCCCACAAATAACTGTGGTTATCCACCGGATAAATACGCCGGGCTGATAACCGGCGACGTAGCGCGCAATGCCAGACGCCGCACAGCAGATAACAATAATTAGCAAATGTGGGATATGAGGATACCTGAATAATGAGCGCAAAAAACGCCTTCTATGCACAATCCGGTGGGGTTACCGCCGTGATCAACGCCTCCGCCTGTGGTGTGATTGAAACCGCACGCAAGCACGGGGATAAAATCGCCAATGTTTATGCCGGCCGCAACGGCATTATCGGCGCACTCAGCGAAGACCTGATCGATACCAGTAAGGAATCCGCAGAAGACATAGCTGCGCTTAAACACACGCCTTCCGGTGGATTTGGTTCATGCCGTTTCAAATTAAAAAGCCTGGAAGACAATAAGGCGGAATATGAACGCCTGATCGAGGTTTTCAAAGCGCACAATATTGGTTACTTTTTCTACAATGGCGGCGGCGATTCTGCTGACACCTGCTACAAGGTGTCACAATTGTCGGAAAAAATGGGCTTTCCGGTACAGGCTATTCATGTACCCAAAACCGTGGACAATGACCTGCCCATCACCGACAACTGCCCCGGCTTCGGCTCGGTCGCCAAATACATTGCAGTATCTGCGCTGGAAGCCTCGTACGATGTACGCTCCATGGCCAAAACCTCCACCAAGATTTTCGTACTCGAAGTAATGGGTCGTCATGCGGGCTGGATTGCCGCGGCCGGTGGCCTGATTGAAGACGAAGGCATCCCGGTGGTGATTCTTTTCCCTGAAGTTGAGTTTGATAAAGACAAATTCATGGCCAAGGTGGACGCCAAAGTTAAAGAGTACGGCTTCTGCACCATTGTGGTATCGGAAGGCACTCACTGGCCCGACGGCACATTCCTGGCCGAACAGGGTACCCGCGATTCATTTGGTCACGCCCAGCTGGGTGGCGCTGCACCGGTGGTGGCGAATATGATCAAGGAGGCTCTGGGTCACAAGTTCCACTGGGCCGTGGCCGATTACCTGCAACGCGCAGCACGCCACCTCGCGTCTGAATCCGATGTGGAACAGGCCTATGCGCTGGGCGTCAAGGCGGTTGAATTTGCCCTTGAAGGTCACAATTCCATTATGCCCACGGTCAATCGACTGTCCAATAACCCCTATAAATGGGAAATTGGCCAGGCACCACTTTCGGAAGTGGCCAATGTAGAAAAAATGATGCCTATGGAATACATCAGCGATGATGGTTTTGGCATAACCCAGGCATGCAAGGACTACCTGTATCCATTAATCAAGGGCGAAGCCTACCCCCCGTATAAAGACAATGGGCTGCCGGATTATGTGACGCTGAAACTGCAGTCGGTGGATAAAAAACTCGAACCGTTCGACATTTAACGGGTGAAATTTTATTCACCATTTTAATTTACTGTAAGCGGCTTTTTAAACCGGGGACGGCTTAAGTTCCTGGTTTAAAAACCGATATTTGTGCCTGATATGCCAGGCGGTGGGTTTGTTCGCAAAACCTGCGGTAACCGTTAGTCGCTAAAGACTCGGCACCCGTACAGGAAACCGCCGCTGGCACACCGGGTCTACGTTGCTTAATAATTGCCGGGGCAGCTCGACTGCCACAGCCGTTGTTATCCAACTGGTTTCGAAGAGCCAGGTTTAGCAGCATTCCACAAATCTGACTCATTAAATAAAGTGATCTATCACAATAATAACGGGGGTCAGCCATGTCCGACGGACTAATCTTTGCTCTGGTGTGTGCTTTTATCGGCATCGCCTACGGCATTCTTTCCATTTTCAGCATTGTCTCAAAGCCAGCCGGCAATGAGGAAATGCAGCGTATCTCAGCCGCCATTCAGGAGGGTGCGATTGCCTATCTGAAGCGCCAGTACTCCACCATTTCCATCGTTGGTGTGCTGCTGTTCCTGGTGGTGGGCTTCAGCCTCGACTGGGCCACGGCCATCGGCTTCGCCATAGGCGCGATTTTCTCCGGTATTGCCGGGGCCATTGGCATGAATGTGTCGGTGCGCGCCAATGTCCGCACCGCCGAAG
>JBFFND010000468.1:0-2057 GCA_041563375.1 Gammaproteobacteria bacterium
GATGCCACTTTAATTGGCAATTGATTTAGCTTGATAATAACTCTTCACGACACACGCCGGATCCACTACGTTTGATCCGGCCTACAAAAATCCGTCCCAGAAAAATAGCCGTAGGATGGATCAAGCAAAGCGGATCCACCGGGTACTCACAGATAACTGTTTTACCCTTTATCCGTGTCGGTCTCACTTGTAATACTTTGCACTATCTGTTCCAGTCGCTGGTAATGGGTTCCCTTCCAGTATATCTGTTTACATTCAGCGCACTGTTTAAATTCATTGTAAAACTGCCTGGTCTTTGGCTCTAATTGCGATGCTATGTCTTTTTTACTCACACTGTTCAACAGGCCATTGCATGTCGTGCAACGACTAAAGGGATTCATATACTTTTGAATATCCAGCCATTGCATGATTTCAGCCAGCTGCTCAAGGGACTGCGTATGCCTGACGTAATGTCCGTATTCAATAATTTTTCGTTTCAGCAAACCACGGTCACGGCTCAGCACGATGCGTTGCTGTTGACTGGCGATCTCGGCCAGTTGTTGATCTTCATAATCATTTTTATACAGCGTATCGAAACCGAGCATGCGTAAATATTTCGCCAGCTTGCCCAGATGGGTATCCAGTACAAACTTTATATCGGGTAATGGCTTGCTGCGCAGCAGGCCGGGTCTGGTCGGGTCAACTTTTGCCGTTACAGGATAGACACTGACCTGGTCTCCATCATTCAGCAGACAGCAAAAATCCACGGCCTGATGGTTACAGGTAATAGAACCGACTTCGGTGTGCGGCACGCCCTGGGATTCGATTAAATCTTTCACCGAGGTCGGGCCGTTCAAATAAACCTCGAAGGCCGCGTCGCGTTTTTCCCTGAGGATAAAGTCATTCAATTCAGCATAAAACTGAATCGATACCGTACGCCCTTCACCCACGGATGCACTCCGCTTTATGCACAGTCGATAAGGTATTAATGCTTGCTTTCACTGTGATCAACCATGGGCACAAATGCCACCGCCAGGATATTACGCGAGTCGATTTCGCCAGCTTCATTTTTATTCAGCAGCATCAGTTGTTGCGCGCCATGCGGCGTACCCACCGGAATGACCAGTCGACCACCGGGCTTCAGTTGCTGTACCAGTGCCTCGGGAATACAGGGTGCAGCCGCTGTGACAATAATACCGTCATAGGGTGCATGTTCAGGCCAGCCCTGGTAACCGTTACCATAGGTGATCTGTACATTGTGATAACCCAGCTGGCTGAGTTTATCCTGTGCCCGCGTGGAAAGCTCGGGCACAATTTCCAGGCTGTATACGCTCTGGCACAGCAGTGATAAAACCGCCGTCTGGTAACCCGAACCACTGCCAATTTCCAGCACGCGATGTTCGGCTTTTGGTGCCAGCAGATCGGTCATCAGGGCCACGATATACGGTTGCGAGATGGTCTGCCCGTACCCGATCGGCAAGGGCCCGTTGGTAAATGCCACCTCCTGCAAATCCTCCGGCACAAAGGCGTCCCGTGGCACCCTGGCCATCGCATCCATCACCCGGCTATCCAGCGCCTGCTTACCGATCAGTCGCCGCGTATAACGAACCTCCTGCTCGATTTCATCCAGCATCTGCTGCATGCCCTGTTTATGCCGCGATTTCATTGTATAACGAGCCTCCTGCAGTGAAATGGTAATGCGCGTTAGCTTATTCAGCCGTAAAGCGGATCACACCCAGCTCCTCGAACTCCGTTCCACCCAGCGGTTCCATCACCAGTATATCCAGGTGTTTCATCAGTTCGAACGAGACTGCGCGAATATTAGGTTCGTGAGTAACCAGCACAAGATTACCCTCGCCCGCATACGAGCCGATGACCTGGCTGAGTGTCTGCGTCTGTTTTTGCGCAGCTTCCGCTTGCAGCACTTCCAGCAGTGACAGGTACTGCGCAGCACGTGACTCGCCAAATGCCAGGCGTGCGGTATCTGTGGTTCGACAATACGGACTGTGATGAACTTCATCGATGGGTATACCGCGTTGAGAAAATTCACGGCCAACCAACTGCGCATTCTGCTTGCC
>JBFFND010000469.1:0-2056 GCA_041563375.1 Gammaproteobacteria bacterium
AAAAAACTCCTTCTCCATTTCACGGTAAACGAAGTTGGCATTGGCGCGCTGGTTCTGTTCATACAGGCGAACACCCTGCCAGTCCGGAAATTCCACCCGCTGCACCGCATCCGACAGGCTGATGCCTTCTTCAACCGCCTTGCGCATCGCCTCCCGCATGCGGCTGACATAATCATGGGTCTGTTTTAGCATGGGGAAAGGGGGTGTCTGGGCGCTGCCGTGGCCGGGTACCATTAACTCGATATCGGGAAAGGTTTTTAATAACCAGTCCTGTGCCTTGAGGATTTGCGCGCTATCACCATCGCCCATGTAGGTGGTGCGCTGATTAAATACCAGGTCGGATACCCAGAGTATTTTCTGCTCAGGCTGGTGAATAACAAGATCGCCGTAGGAATGGTGTTTGCCTGTGTTGTAGATATCGAAACGGCTATCTCCCAGCCTGATTTGCTGCTGGCGGAAGGGCGGTGGCTTGATATAGATGTCGGCGGTGACCGGTTCAAAGCCTTTCATGTCCCCGGCTAATGTTTGCTGGCGATACTCCACCGAGCTTTGCAGGGTGGCCGAATGATTGTAATCAACGGTACCCTGGTGGGCGATGATGGTGATGCCATCCAGCTGGCGGAAGGCGTTGGCACCGTATGCATGGTCCGGGTGGTTGTGGGTGATGATCAGGTATTTAATCGGCTGCTGTGTAATCGAGCGAATGGTGGCGATCAGTCGTTGCCCCAGCAGCGGTGTGCCCAGGCTGTCGATCACCACAACACCGGCATCGGTCACTACAAAACCGGCATTGCCATTCCAGCCGCGATTATCTTTATCCAGCGTATCGATACTGCCGAACAGGAAATAGCTGTTGTCACGCAGGCGGTATACCGGCAACGGGCGGGTGTCTGCTGTATCGGCGTCAAGTTTGTATTCGGGAATCTGCTGGCTATCAATGGCGCGCTCCGGTAGCGTCCAGTGCTCGGCAACATGATCCGGATTAACCAGCCCACCGTCTGCAGCGAGCACCGCCTGGCCCTGGCTGATAGCGCAGAGTAATAATAACCCGGACAGGCTTTGCAGTATGGTTCGGTAACGGCTGGTGATGGAATGCGGGGGTGTGCTGTGCTCAGTCATAATGATACTCCTGGGGTGCCCTGGTACATCATATGTCTGCCACTACTGGTTGTCAGTGCAGGCGAAAGCGGTGATTGTGCGGAGATGTGCTGATTAATTTACTGATGAATAAACCGCGCCGGAATAAATCGGGCATGTTGCTTTAATCAGCGATTTCCTGATTTCACCTGTTTATATTATGTCATAAAAAAGGTATGGCAAGACCTTATTCAGTTTGGGAGATTTATAATCAGTTCAGATTAGAATATGGTTAAATATTTATGCGATGAAGATGGGTTTGAGCAAATTAGCAGAGGGTGTGGGGTTGCAGCCAGCTCGCTGGAAAATGGTTGTAAGCCGTTAATCCTTCATTAGTTCGCGGAAGCGCTTTATATCCTCATCAAACGAGTCGATGATTTTCTGGCGTTCATTTTTTCTATCTGCAATAAACTTTTCGTTATTTTCTAACTGTCGGCTTAATGAGATGACTTCCTTGTGCAGGTTTTCAGGCGCCTCGCGTCCAGATGCTTCTATGGATTTGATCCGGCTTTGTACATCAATCAGCCGTTGTTTGTCATGTTCAATCAGGGTTTTGGTGAGCGAGATCTGGGAATCCACGGCGTCGACCCGTGCATCCCGTGCAATGATCAGGTCATTTTCAGTGGTGAAGGTGTCGGTGAGTACACGATCACGCAGTGCCTGCTTGCGTGCCTCGATCTGGCGTTTGCGTTCTTCGGACTGTTTGCGTTTAAGCAGCTCCGCTTCTCGTTTCAGTTCATCCTCGGTTTTCATCGCCTGGTTCCTGCGAACCTCGATGCCCTGCTCGTTAATCACGCTGTGCTCACCACGCAGATATTCGGGTGGAATGCGGTCGCCATAGTGAACCTGGCCATCCTCGTCGACCCATTTTTTCATGCCCGCCGCCTGCAGCGGGGATACACATAAAACAGACATAGAG
>JBFFND010000470.1:0-2055 GCA_041563375.1 Gammaproteobacteria bacterium
CCCGGAAATCATCGAGCGACTGGTGAAAGCGGGAGTGGATGTGGTGCGCCTCAATTATTCCCACGGCAGCCATGAAGAGCAGCAGCGCCGGGTGGATATGGTGCGCGCGGCGGCTGAAAAATGTGGCCGTGTGGTCGGTGTACTGGCCGATATGCAGGGTCCGAAAATCCGTACCGAGCGCTTTGTCGAGGGCAAGGTGTATCTGAATGCCGGTGACAAATTCTGCCTGGATGCGGACATGGATCCAACCGCCGGTAATAAGGATGCAGTGGGTATCACCTATAAAACCCTGCCTGAAGACGTCAAGCCGGGTAACCGCCTGTTGCTGGACGATGGACGCATGTTGCTTGACGTGGTCAGTGTGGATGGCATGAAAATCCACTGCACCGTGGTACAGAGCGGTTACCTGTCGGACAAGAAAGGCATCAACCTGCAGGGGGGTGGCCTGTCCGCGCCGGCACTGACCGAGAAGGACAAGGAAGACATCAAATCTGCCGCCAAACTGGAGGCGGATTATGTTGCCATCTCCTTCCCGAAAACCGCAGATGATATTATCCAGGCGCGCAAATTACTGCGCGACGCCGGTGGTTACGGTGCCATTGTTTCCAAGATCGAACGCGCCGAAGCCCTTGATGTTATTGATGAAATAATCCTCGCCTCGGATGCTATTATGGTAGCGCGTGGCGACCTGGGTGTGGAAATCGGCGATGCCGAGCTGCCGGCGGTGCAGAAAGACCTGATCGCCAAGGCGCGCAGCATGGACCGGGTGGTGATTACCGCTACACAGATGATGGAGTCGATGATCGATAATTCGATTCCCACCCGTGCTGAAGTGTTCGACGTGGCCAATGCGGTACACGATGGCACCGACGCCGTGATGCTGTCCGGTGAGACGGCGGCGGGTAAATATCCGGTGGAAACAGTTGAAGCCATGGGCCGTATCTGTCAGGCTGCGGAGCAGCATCCGCGGGCAAAAATATCGGATCACCGCATGGAGCTGACGTTTGGTCGGGTTGATGAAGCCATCGCCATGGCCACCATGTACACCGCCAACCACCTGGATGTGGATGGCATAGCCGCGCTGACAGAATCCGGTTCAACGGTATTGTGGATGTCACGCATCAGTTCCGGTATTCCGATTTATGCAATGACCCGTCATCAGCAGACGCAGCGCAAGGTTACACTGTATCGCGGTGTCTATCCCACACGTATCGATTTTGATCAGGTGGGGGATTACAATATCAGCGCAACCGTGGCTGAACTGCTGAAAGAAAAAGGCATTGTTGAAGATGGTGACAGAATCATTATTACCCGTGGCGACTTGCTGGGTGATGAAACCGGTGGCACTAACTCGATGAAAGTGATCACCGTTGGTAATGTAAAAGATTCGTAATTTTTATTTATGAAATAACGTAACTGCTCAGTTCTATTATGTTTTTTGATATGAACCGACCGTTGCTAATTAACAACCTCGTGTAAGGAGTAATCACTATGGCATTAGTATCTCTACGCCAGTTACTGGATCATGCTGCTGAAAACGGCTACGGCATGCCAGCGTTTAACGTTAACAATATGGAGCAGGTGCATGCCATCATGCAGGCTGCTGATGAAGTAAACAGCCCGGTTATCATGCAGGGTTCTGCAGGTGCGCGCTCTTATGCGGGTGAACCATTCCTGCGTCACCTGATCTCTGCAGCGGTTGAAATGTATCCACATATTCCGATTGTTATGCACCAGGATCACGGTTCAGAGCCAGCTGTATGTCTGCGTTCTATCCAGTCAGGTTTCAGCTCGGTGATGATGGACGGCTCTTTAATGCCGGACATGAAGACCCCATCAACCTACGAGTACAATGTTGCAACCACCAGGGAAGTTGTAAAAATGGCTCACGCCGGTGGTGTATCGGTTGAAGGCGAGCTGGGTTGTCTGGGTTCACTGGAAACCGGTGAAATGGGCGAAGAAGATGGCCACGGTGCAGAAGGCAAGCTGGACATGGAACAGCTGCTGACCGGCGTTGACGAAGCAGCAGATTTCGTAGAGCAAACCGGTGTTGAC
>JBFFND010000471.1:0-2053 GCA_041563375.1 Gammaproteobacteria bacterium
ATCTGTTTTGCCGGTGTAAGTAACTGGCTACGATAAGCCTTCTGCTGTTCAAGTAGATGCGCATAATGCATATAGCTTTGTTGCAACTGGCTGTTCAATTCACGCAACTGTAATTCATGGTCTGTACGTGCATTAATTAATTCGGCTCGTGCCACAGATTGTGCACGTCGATTACTGTTCCATAATGGCAGCTCCATACTCACTGAAATCCCGCTATAGGTTTCGCTTTGATTATTAAAGCGATCCTGTTCAATAAACAGATTAACTGTTGGGTCCTTGTAACGTGAAGCGTTAGCGACTTCGATGCCCGCCTGTGCAGCATCCACCTGATGCTGCTTTAACTGCAACTGTGGATGTTGTGACAGTTGCTGTTTAAGTGCCTGTAAATCGAGCTGCTCAAACATCAGTTCAAGCGATGCCACCTGTGGTGCTGCCTGTTGATCACGCTGAAGATTGAGCAGAATGGCGAACTGACTCGCCGCTTCATTCAACTTGCCTTCCGCACGGGTACTCGCCTGGCGGGCGCTCTCTCGTAAAATCGCCAGTCGCTTCTGCTCCAGCGGCGTCAGATAACGCACCAGCTGGTTACTGTTTTTATGCTGCTCCTGCATAAAACGTTCCGCCACTTTGAGTCGTTGTTGACTCAGATCGTACAATGCAGCCTCAAGCTGTAACTGGTGATAGAGCATGGCTGTTTTATGTTCAAGCATCAGTTGCTGCTGCATTTTTTTCGACTGGCTGGCAAGCAGGCTCGCCTGTGCCTGGTTTTTCTGATGACTCAGTCGCCTGAATGGAATCGGCTGACTGATCCTCAACTCGTTTACATCATAGCCGCCGGATCCATCATCCAGCCCCATGGATTCATCGGCACGGATTTCTATTTCCGGGTTGGGCCATAAGCTGGCCTGTTGCTGCTCGTCTTCACGCAGCAGGATCATCTGCTCACTGGCTGAGTATTCCGGTGCCACGCTGAGAACGCGCCGGATACTATTATCCAGTGTCCAGCTTTGTGCCGCATTTGCTATTGGCAGGTTGATCGCCAGCAATAACACGCAGGTCAGGCTGCGTATCCCCTGTTTTTTGAGAATTTTCATCTGTAGGTTCCAAACGTGCGACACAGCACACGTTGCTCCAGAGCTATAAAAAATTAAACGGTAAATTAGCTAAAAAGGTTGTTAGCGAACGAAGGGGTACAGTGCAGTCGGCTTAATCACTCAAGCATTACAATGAGCAAGTCTGTGCAGCCACATCAATCTGACTGGATCTGTTCGTAACGAAGGAAACTACTGTGGCGGTGCACGCAGTGGTGGTCTCAGTTGACCATCAAATTGCGTAGAGGGTGTTTGTCGCAGGACATGCCGTGACAAATGGCTGCAGCGATTGCTGCGAGGTATCAGTAACAGGCAGACCAGCAATACAGCCAGCATGGGAACAGTACTGATTTTGCCGACGAAACCGGCATGGGACGAATCCAGCTGTGCAACCTCATCGGCATGGGGCTGATGGGAGAAGTCAAACACACTATGTGCCATGGTATAGTGGGTATGCCCCAGAGTGTCGGCATCGTGTGTGTATGTATGCACATGAACTTTCAGACCATGCACAAACAGCATTGAAACAAAAATTCCAAGCAGGAAGATCAGTTTGTTGAGTTTCAATGTTGGTGCAGGTGCATTCATAGGGCGAACTATAATTAAAAGCCGAGCTTAAGTAAACATTCGGGCAAGTGACCGTATCGCTTGCCGAAGCGTAAAATCTGACTACTAATGACCGCAACTGACAACGAAAGTTCCCGTGCGTCTAAATTTATTACAGTCATCCAGGTATGCGCTTCTATCAGTATTCAGCCCGAAAAACCTGACTGCGGCATATCACTTATTGTGGCGCAAATGGATAATCAGTATAGCCATGTTCATCACCCCCGTAAAAGGTGTCCATATTCGGTTCGTTTAATGGCAGGTCGTGCTGGTAGCGATACACCAGATCAGGGTTGGCCAGAAATGGCACTCCAATCGCAATCAGATCTGCATCGCCATTAATAATCGCCGCCTGC
>JBFFND010000472.1:0-2053 GCA_041563375.1 Gammaproteobacteria bacterium
AAGCGATTCACAGTCACACCATGCAGGGTGATATCGAAGAGCTCAACATGTGGCTGAACTGGCTGGTTGAGAAAACCGGCAGACCGGTTACCCTGCTGGGTCATAGTGCAGGCAGCACGCATATCCTTGCGCTGCTCACCAGCAAGCAGCCTTCTCGTGTGTCCGATATCATCCTGGTAAGTCTTCTGCATTTTGATGAGGATCCCCTCAGCTATAACAGTGTCGCTGCTTATAACAAAGCCCTGAAATCACACAAGCAAGGCGTAAATGACCTTGCTACCTATAGTCTGGCCTTCTGTGCGGAGTACCCGAGTGAACCTGCTCCGTTCATTTCCTACAGGGAATGGGGTAAAGACAAAACCATTGCAGCACTTAATGGGATTTCATCCCGGCCTTCCATCATCCTTGGTGGAAGTGACGGTAGAATTACGCCCGACTGGATCGAAGCATTAAAATCAACTGACTCGAATCTTATTTTCGTAGAGGAGGCTGGGCACTTTTTTGATGCGCATAATGAATTTGATCTTCTTGATCGCGTTATCTCCCAGCTAGACAAGACAGGTCTTTAACTAATGCCTCCTGTTAAGGCCTTAAATAGCCCGAGGAGTATCCGTTTTTACTCGGTGCTGTATTTACTGATTACAGTGATGGTGTTCATGCTGGCTGCTGTGGTTAGCCTGTTTTCTATCGAACGAGTGAATGACAGTCTTGAAGAAGTAAAAAATCGCAATGCCAGACAGGAGATAAAGCATACGATCGATTCGATCGTCGAAAACCTGGATAAGAGGATGACCAATATGGCCGAGTGGAGCGAGGTGCACCAGCAGCTCAGAAACCCTGCCTACTATGCTTATGTAAAGGAGCACAGGTTACTAAGCGGTAACCCTTATTTGAATTCCGATTACCTTCTCGATATTGAAATCTATAATGCTGACAGGAAAAGTCTTAAACAGGGTAGTGGTAAGGGACTTCCTGCGCTAGTCCCGCTGGATCAGGAATTATGGGCAACCGTGGATAAGCACGGTCATTGCACGGTTTTCAGAAGTATTGCCCAGGTTTCTCCGCAAGATCAGCAAGCCAGGGTGACAGGGTATATTGGTGTTAAAACAGACCTGCTTTCGCGGATTGAAAAAGAACGCATGAACTTTAGTGTTGCAGAGTCGATTAAATTAAATAAATTAAGTGCCCCGTTGCCTGTTGCTCAGCTGACGGACAATCTTACTTTTCAATTGCCCGAAAACGTTGATTACCGTTTTTTGCTGGATATTGTTAAACGCACGTTACTATTTGTTGTGCTGGGTGCAATGATCCTTTCTTTTGTTTTTTATATAACCGCCATCAGGTTGCTGGAGCGCCCGCTGGGTCAGTTATTGAAACACCTGCAGGCGCTTAAGAAAAGTGACGACGAGGATTTAATTCTGGATGAAAGCCTTAAACTGGCCGAGCTTGAAGAGATTCGTATTGCACTTAATGATTATCAGAGCACGCTCAGCCAGGCTACCCACGAACTATGGGAGCAGGCTTATCATGATGTTCTTACCGGTTGTTATAACCGCAGGGCATTTGACGAGCACTGGAATAGTATGCAGGCAACAGTTCCGGGAAGTCGCTCATTTGTCTCGTTATTACTGTTTGACTGCAATCACTTCAAAGCCATTAATGACACCTATGGTCATGTTGTAGGCGACCATGTGCTGATGAAAATTGCCGCAACAATCCAGCAAACCCTGCGTTCCGGCGATAAACTTTATCGCATCGGTGGGGATGAGTTTGTATTGATCATGTTGAATGCGGATGCAGAAGCCGCCGATCAACTTGCTACGCGTTGCCTGGAAAAAATTGGCAGGCTTGATTTCTCTCGACATAAGATTCGGGAACCAGTGCGAGTGAGTGTTGGTATTGCAATGACCCTGGCAGATAATCCGGAATCACTGAAAACGCTGCATCTAAAAGCGGATGTTGCGATGTATCATGCTAAGCGCCCCGATAATAAAAATATCGTACATTTCAGCGATGAAATGAATATCGAAACAGCATCTGTATTTTCCAGTCG